>CAWUIU010000061.1:0-11965 GCA_963922285.1 uncultured Oligoflexia bacterium
CAATGCATGATCTCATCTTTTTACGTTATCCAGAGTTCTTTCCATATATTGATCGTAAGGTGTACATGCGAAAGTTTAGCTATGCTTGCACAGAAGCAGATCTTGTTATTGCTATATGTGAACAAACGAAAGCTGATTTAATCGAGTTTCTGGGAGTTCCGGAAAGTAAGATTAGAGTTGTTTATCAAACATGTAATCAAAGGTTTTATACCGAATGGAGTGAGGAACAAAAACGAGAAACTCTAGCTAAATATAATGTGCATGGTGACTTCATTCTTACTGTTGGAGCTATTGAAGAACGCAAAAATGCTCTCAGTCTTGTTAAGGCCTATGCTCGTCTTAAAAAAGATATTAAAACCAACTTAATCTTAATTGGAACAGGTAAGACTTATAAATTACAAATTGAGAATTACATAAAGAGCAAGGGACTTGAGAATAGAGTTCGTATAATTGAGAATGTTAACCATTTAGACTTGCCAGCCTTTTATCAACAGGCAAAATTATTTTGTTTTCCATCTCAGTTCGAGGGTTTCGGTATTCCTATAATTGAGGCTCTTTTTTCAAAGGTACCAGTGATAACATCTAAGGGGTCTTGCTTTCCAGAGGCTGGTGGCCCAAATAGTATATATATTGATCCAAATAGTATGGATGAGCTTACTGATTCAATCGTAAGTGTTTTAAATGATCAAGATAAGAGCTATCAAATGGCTGAGCTTGGAAGGAATTTTGTTGAAAAGTTTCATCGCTCTAAGACTTCGGAAAATTTACATAATTTATATGAAGAGCTTATTTCTCAGTAACAAGGGATAAGTTACTCAAGTTGTGCTTCTTAAGTAAATCAAGAACTTTGACTAATCGAGAGTAAGGTACATCTTTATCGACTCTTAGATCAATAGGCTTACTTTTTTCTTTTATGGTAGAAAATTCAGTGTCGAGAGAATCGATAAGAATTTTTTGACCATTAAATCCTACATCAGTTTTACTTAGTTCAATTGTGATGATTTTCGCTTGAGAAGACTCGGTACTAGCCGCGCTTTCAGTTTTAGGTAGATTTAAAAGAAGTGCCATTTCCGACTTCTTAAAAACAGTTGAAGTCATAAAGAATATTAATAATAAAAAGACGACATCAATTAATGGAGTAATATCAGCATTAAGTTCTTGTCTCGTTCTCTTACTCATTAAAGGACCTTTTCAATGAGTCTTTTTTCTAAAGAAGTTTCTAGTTTATCAAGTAGGCCAAGTAGATAGTTATGCCCTACAAAATGTGGAATCGCTACCGCCATACCGCCAACTGTTGTGATGAGGGCCATTGATATTCCCTTTGCAAAGTTAGCAGGATCACTTAGTCCAGTTTTCGACATAACATGAAATGCAGAAAGAACACCGAGAACAGTTCCTAGTAGCCCTAGTAATGGAGAAATAGTTGCAATGATCTTAATCGTATTTAGACCTTTCTCTACTTTATTGATGTAGAGTGCACACTCTTGTTTAGCCATTTCGATAAGTGATGTTGTATCAAGTGATTCTTTAACTTTTAAAATATCGTTTGAGATATCGTCACTTGTCTTTTCAGATTGTTTAACTTCAATACTAATGAAATAGAATTTAGATAACATAAGTGCCCATCCTACAATATTTACAAAAAGTAGTAGGTACATTATTGGTCCACCTTGCTCTATATATTCGTATAATCTCATTTTTTCTCCATTTTATTTCTTCTAATATTCTTTCTGATTGCATCACAATTGGCAAGTCTAACATTCCTGAACGTATTAGTCGGAGAATGTCCTTTGTCGATATTTTGAGACTTTTATTTCTTAAACTAAAATACTCAAGTGAAAAGATCTCATCATTCGGCAATTATTTCCGTTAAGTAAGTTGAAGAAGCTGGATCAAGGTAGATCCGGTAAGAATTCAAGGAAGAAGTAATTTGAGAATTGCAACGAACTACCAGTCTATGGTTGCTCGTCGCCGTCTACAGAACGTGGTCGAGCACCAGTCCCAAGAAAGAACGAAGCTTTCTTCAGGGAGTCGTATATATCAAGCAGCCTTTGATCCTTCAGGAACAGCAATTGCTACAGGTATGAGAGCAAAGGCTCGTTCTAATATGCAAGTCCAAAGAAATGTAAACGATGGAGTATCTCTGTTACAAGTAGCAGAGGGGACACTTAGTGTTATGCACGAAATAGGCGGTAGGCTTCGTGAGCTTGCTATGCAAGCTGCCAATGATACTGTAGGTGAACCTGAGAGAGCTGTTGCTAATAAGGAATTTTCTCAAATGGTTGCTGAAGTTAGAAGACTAACAGCATCTACTAAATTTAATGGTAATCATCTTATTAATGGCGATGGATCAGTATATGATTTACAAATTGGTCTAGGAAATGATCCTAAAACAGATCGATTAACTTATGATTTAAAAAAAGTTTTAGACTCTGATACAAATTTTGGTTTAAATTCAGCAAATATCCTCTCAAAAGAAGGTGCTCGAGATAGCTTTTCTAAGATTGATAAGATGATAAAAGACGTTTCTTCTTCTAGAGCACAGATTGGTGGTGCGATGAGACGAATGGAGAGCGTGACTAACAACTTACAGATTGGTCATGAAAATTTAGAAGCATCAAGATCTAAAATTGAGGATGCAGAAGTTGCAAATACTACAGCTAATGTTGCAAAGGCCGAGGTAATGAAATCAGCTACAACTTCACTTCTAGCTCAGGCAAACAGTACACCTGCAGCGGCTTTAAAATTATTAGAGAATTAAGAGTTTTTTGGTAGTTGAATGATAAAGCTTGTTCCATAGTTTTCTTTACTTTTAACTTTTATTTTTCCACCGAGTTTAGAAACTGAGCTTTTGACGATAGCTAAACCAAGTCCAGATCCTTGATAGCCAGGAGAGTTTGGAGATCTTGTACGTGACTTATCGACGCGATAAAATCTTTCAAAAAGTCGAGGTAAGTCATTTTCTGGAATACCTGGTCCATTATCTGAGATACGAAACTCGACTAAATCGCTTTCTTCTATCCAGGATATCTTTATCGATCCGTTTTTGTCGATGTACTTAAAGCAATTGCCAATGAGGTTAGATATGATATTTTCTAGTAAGTATATATTTGTGTAAATTACATCACATGCAAATTCAGTCTCAACAATAATATTTGTCTCTTGATATAACTTTTTGTAATTAGAAATAATTTGTTCGGTGATACTCTTTGGGTGAACATCTGTAAAGTCGATATCTTGTTTGGTTTCAATTGAGGAAAGAGAGAGAAGGTCGTTGAATAAATTTGTCAGTCTGTCACAGTTAGAAGTGACCGTCGAAAATATTTCTTTGTATTCGTCATTCTTTATGATCGATTCCAGAGTTTGAACATATCCTTTAATGGATGTTAGGGGAGTTCTAACTTCATGCGATACGTTACCAACAAACTCAATCCTGATATTTTCAGCTTCTTTTACGATGGTGATATCGTTAAAAATAACAACATAACCATATGTTTTCTGTTCTGCATTTAATAATTGATCAACTTTTACAAGGTATGACTTCTTTTGTTCTTTTAGGTTTGTGATAGATGCTTCAAAACTTATGGTGTTAGTATTAAGAGATTTTAAGATCCGCTCAAATTGTGTTTTAATCTCATAATTTCGAAGATGGTCAAGATAGAATTGGCCAACGGTTTCGTCATTATTATCGACAAATTCCTTACTGAATGATTGATTTGAGAATAATATATTTCCCATAAGGTCAATGGCCATTATAGGATCAGAGAATGAGTTTAGTAGTGACTTAAACTTGTTAGATTCTAAATGGAGGACTTCAGTTAAAGATTGACTAGCTAATCTTTCCTTTTCAAATCCACTTTCAATTAATTCAATTTCGTTAAGAGAAGTTGATTCAATCTTTTTAAGTAGGTCTTGTCTAATTGTTGGATTGTTCAGGTCATAAACATGTGACAAAATCCCTGATATTGGCTTTGAAACTCTTAAGCTATATGAAATGTAGAATGAAATAATGATCACTAATACAAGAGCTGTAAGAGCAATAATGTTATAACGATAATGAGCTAGTTGATTTTGCAGTAGAGATGAATCTTGAATAATATATATCGAGATACTCTTCTTGTCGTTACTTATGTTGAGGTAATGATAGAAGTCTTCTCTGTTTATTCTTCTATTATATATATTGTTAGCTTCGCCTATTTTGAGCTTTGTGAAAACATTGAAAAGATCTTTCTGTGAAAACTTCTTAAATGTATCAGAATAACAAGTGAGTTTTCTATTATCCAAAAATATCAGTAAAAAGTGTATGTCAGATGATATTTTTTCGCATATTTCGTCATACTTGTTTTCTTTTATAGTCGTTTTAAAGAGAGAGGATATTGAGGATTCCATTGTCTTGGCAATCGTTGTCTTTACATTAGATTTTGAGATATAAAAGCTTATTGTACTTAATAATATGATTAGTGAACAAACTAGCCAGATTTCTCTTCTAAATATTTTCCAGAAAAGTTTTTGTTCAATCATTTAGAATTCTGTAACCAATTCCTCTGATCGTTTCAATGATAGTAGGAAGTACTTGCAATTTCTTTCTTAGCCCAAAAATGTGAGTGTCAATTGTTCTGTCTGTCACATGAACAGTGCCACCTTGAATAGACTCAACAAGTTGTTTTCTTGTGAGAACCTTGCCTGGGTTTTCAAGTAGCGAGCAAAGTAGCTTGTACTCTGAAACAGTTAATTGAATTTCGCTATCATTTGCCCAAACTTTACATTTATCAAAGTCGACCTTTAGACCTTTAACTTCTAAAAGAGAACTATTTGTTGTAGTGCGCTTTATACTTGATCTTCTCATGAGGCTTTTGACTCGTGCAGAAAGGACGTTTATATCAAATGGTTTTGTCACGTAATCATCTGCTCCTGCGTCTAGTCCCTTTACTATGTCATCAGGTGAGGAGAGGGCTGTAACCATTAAGATACCACGATCTTTAGTGGTCTTGAACATTCTAATAAATTTACAAATTTCTACACCATCTACTGCAGGTAGCATTCTGTCAATGATAAAGAGGGAATATTTGTCTCCTCCTTGAGATTGGATAAGATCGATTGCTTCATCACCGTTATGAATAATATCAGCTTCAATATCTAATCTTTTTAGATTGACCTTAATGAGATTGGCGATTGCTACTTCATCTTCAATGATTAGTGCGCGATTTGTCATTGTTTACTCCTGAAAATTGTGACGTATATCAGTACCTGATTCTAAAAAGATTATGTCTTCACAGACGTTTGTAGCGTGATCACCAATCCTTTCTAGATTTTTAGCTACTCGAATGACACTGAATCCTTCATCGAAGAGAGTTGATTCCTCTTTCATTTTTTTGATATAGAGCTTGATTATATCTCTGTGTATATTATTTACTTCTTCGTCACTTTTTATTACATCCATTGCAAGAGTGACATCTCTTGATGAAAACGCATCAAAGCTCTTTTTTACCATTTGAAATACTTCTTCTTTAAGGTTTTCAATTGATGCATGTTCCATGGATAGTTTTCGTGAGTATCTTTTTATATTAACCGCTTGATCACCCATTCTTTCAAGTTCAGAATTCATTTTCATTATAGCGAGAGCATTTCTTAGATTGGATGCGGCAGGGGATTGAAGAGCAATATATTTAAAAACCTGATCGTCTATATCTTTGTGATATTTATTAATTTGATCTTCAAGTTCGAATATTTCTTTTTTAGTAACTTCATTATTAGTTGAGTCATTAAGAATTTGCTCAACTAGTGTCGCCATCTTTAAAATTTGTTTTCTTAGTTCTTCAACATCAATAGTCATAGTGATTCCTAACCAAAGTTTCCTGAAATATAGTCTTCTGTTTGTTTCTCTTTCGGGTTTGTGAAAATATCAGATGTTAATCCGTGCTCGACCAGGTTACCTAGAACAAAGAAGCTGGTGTAATCGGCAATCCTTCTTGCTTGTTGCATATTATGTGTGACAACAATTACTGTATAATCTTTCTTGATTTCGTTCATGAGATCTTCGATTTTTACAGTAGCGATTGGGTCTAATGCAGATGTCGGTTCATCCATTAAAATGATAGGGGGATTTGTTGCAAGTGTTCTGGCAATACAAAGTCTTTGTTGCTGGCCACCTGAAAGAGATGTTCCTTCTTGGTGGAGTTTGTCTTTGACTTCATCCCATAGTGCAGCTTTTCTTAAGCATGAATCTGCAATATGCTCAAGTTTTGCTTTATTCTTTTCGCCCCATAGTCTAGGTCCAATAACAACATTGTCAAATATGCTCATTGCTGGAAATGGGTTAGGTTTTTGAAAAACCATTCCAATATGCCTTCTTATTTCAACTGGATCAGCCTCCGCTGAATAGATATCTCTATTGTCGAGAATAACGTTACCTTTAACAGTTGCTCCTTCAACTTCTTCATGGATACGATTTAAGCAACGAATGTAAGTCGACTTTCCACAACCAGAGGGGCCGATGATTGCGTTAACAGTATTCTTTTTATATTCAATACTAATACCTTTAACAGCATGAAAGTCATTAAACCATGCATTAAGGTCTTTTACTTCGAGTGCGAGATCATTCATTTTGATTCACCTTTAAATTTTCTAAAAAACTTCTGTCGATTAAAATAGAAACGTGCAAAGAGGTTTAATCCAAGAACGATAAGGATTAGGGTAAAGGCTCCTGCCCACGCTTGTTCTTGCCAGTCATCATAGGGACTAATGGCATAATTGTAAATTTGTACCGGAAGAGATGCCATCGGCTCTTTTGCATTAAAGCTTAAATACATACTACCAAAAGCTGTAAAGAGAAGTGGTGCAGTCTCTCCTGCAGCTCTTGAAATTGCTAAGACTATTCCGGTCATTAGAGATGATCGTGAGCCTTTAACAACAATACTTATAATTACTTTCCAACGTGGCAGCCCTAGTGCAAGCCCCGCTTCTTTAATATGACTAGGAATTAACTTTAATATCTCTTCTGTTGTTCTTGTTACGATAGGTAAAATAATAATACTAAGAGCGAAGGACCCTGCAAGTGCAGAGAAAGACTTCATTGATACAACAAATATAAGATAAGAGAAAATACCGACAACAATCGAAGGTACACCTGTCAGTAAATCGATGGTGAACTTTAGGCAGGCTGCAATTTTGCCTTTTCCATATTCACTAAGGTAGATTCCACAAAGTAGTCCAAGTGGTATTGATATTATAGCTCCAAGTGAAACCATATAAAAAGTTCCGAGAATAGCATGTTTCATACCACCACCGGCCTCTCCAACAGGCTTGGGAGTATTAAAGAAAAAGTCAAGAGATAAGGATGAACCACCTTTTTGTAGTAAGAAGGTGAATACCATAATTAAAGGTGCAATAACGATAATTGCTGAGCCATAAAGACAAAGTTTAAAGATAATGTCTTTTGTTTTTCTAGAAGTACTAACTTTCATTCTAAGATCTATTCCTTCTATTATTCTTCCATACAATTGTACGAGCAAATATATTAACGATAAATGTGACAACAAAGAGAAGAAGACCAACATAGCAAAGTGCTGATAGGTGAAGTTCACTATCAGCTTCCGCATATTCATTCGCCATAACAGAGGCCATGGTTGCGCCTGAACTAAAAAGTGAGGTCGAGATAATTGGATTATTGCCAATAACCATGGCAACGGCCATTGTTTCTCCAAGAGCTCGTCCTAGTCCTAGAACGAGAGCACCAATGATACCTGAAAAGCTTGGTTTTAAAATGGCTAGCTTTACCATTTCAAACTTTGTTGCACCTAGACCAAGAGCAGCTTCCTTTTGAATATTTGGAACTGTTCGAATGACCTCTCGGCAAACACTTGTAATAGTTGGTATAATCATTATCGCTAGAATCAAAGACGCAGTAAGAATTCCAATTCCAAAACTTGTTCCTTGGAAGATAGGGAGAAAGCCTAGAGTCGATTTTAGAAAAGGTGTTAACGTGTTTTTTACAAATGGTGCAAGATAATATAGGCCCCATAAACCAAATACAATACTTGGTATAGCCGCAATAAGTTCAACAAAGAGACCTAGAACACTGGCTAGTTTCTTCGATAAGAACTCATTTATATAAATAGCGACAAATACACTTACAGGACCTGCAATAGCTAAAGAGATGAGAGATGTAACTACTGTTCCGTAAACAAAGGCTAAGGCACCAAACTCATCTTCAACTGGATTCCAGAAGTCGTTAAACATAAAAGAAAATCCAAACTCATCATATGCTAATTTAGAGGCTTTAAAGAGTTGGAAAATTATTAGAATTAGTAAACTGACGACAATTAATGAAAAAACTCTAAGAGCGAGATAAACATATTTATCCTGCTTAGAAAAAGGAATAAGTGGTTTCTTGTTATCGCTCTTATTCATTTGATTAAGTTCACTTATAGTTTCAGATTTGATATTTCAATCCTCGTTCAAATTAAAGTGAACTAAGTTTTTTTAATAGACTGTCTCTGACATTTTGCGGAAGAGGTGCGTAGTAGAGACCTGCAGCAAAGTTTTGACCGCTCGTAAGTGCCCAGTTAAAGAACTTGTGAATCTCTGCTAGTTTTGCATCTTTATTTCTTAATGGAAGTAAGAAATAAGTAAATGCACTTATTGGATAAACACCTTCTCCTTCTTGGTTGATGAGGGAAGCAACATAATCATCCCCATTAGGTTTAAAAGACTTTGCAGATGCTGAAATTGATTCTACGGTTGCTTTTACAAATTCATTATTCTTATTTCTAAGAAGTACGATATCGATGGAATTCTTTCTCGCGTGTGCGAGATCAATATAGCCAATTGCACCTTCAGTTTGTTTTACTAGAGCAGTAACTCCCTCGTTTCCTTTTGCGCCAATTCCCGCAGGCCATCGAAGTGATTTGCCAACACCAACTTTACTTTTCCATTCAGCATTTACGTCAGCAAGATAACTTGAAAATACACTTGTTGTTCCAGAGCTATCAGCTCTTCTGACGACGAGTATGTCTGAGTCTGGAAGTTTCTTTCCTGGATTTAGAGCTTTAATATCAGCATGATTCCACTTTGAAATTTTTCCTAGAAAAATATCGGCTAAAACTTTTCCTTCAAGTTTTAAGTCTGGTCCAATTGCAGGTACATTATAAGCTATAACAACTGCACCAAGAACAGTTGGAACATGCATTACTGGCCATGCTGCCTTTTTCTTATCTTTCTCCTTCATTGGAGCGTCAGATGCTGCAAAGTCGACAGTTTGCTTAATTAGTTGCCTGATTCCACCACCAGAACCAATTGACTGATAGTTTATTTGAGTTGATTGATTCCCTTTAGAGTATTCAGATATCCACTTCGAATAAATAGCGTAAGGAAAGCTTGCTCCTGCTCCATTAATTTTCATAACGGCAACTGAGTCGAATGATAAAAAGATAGTAAGTGCTAAAACTAAAGAGTTTAGTTTTTTTGAAAACATCGATATCTCCAAGTGTTTAAGTATAATACCTGGATTTTATAACATTTTTCGTACGAGAGATATGTTTGAGTTTAGTCAGAATGTTAGGTTTTTGTTAGGAAAAGCCCTAACATTCTGATTCTTCGTTAAATATCTCTAGTTAAGAGTGTTTGTGACGTAAAGTCTAAAACTCTTGTCCTTGGCTCTTCGCATTGTGCAAGAACCACATTCTTTTTGCTCAATAAGGAATTGATAGTAATCAGGAAGAGTATCTTGAACTTCAAGAAGTGACTTTCCTTCATGTTCTCCAAAATCTAGAAAAACAAGATCTTCAGCAATAATTCCTGTAATTGGGCTCGTTTCGGTAAATGCCATGTTCCCTCCCTAGAATCTGACAAAAAATGATACTTAGAATCCTTTCCAAGTTAAGAGAAGTCTTTTCTCTTACTTTATTCTTAGATATTAGAAACGCTTTGAAAAGTTTTTTTTAACTGACATCAATGGTAAAGAAATTACGAAAGTAGCCAACGATTAACTTGAACTCTGTAGGGTATTGTGGTGAGATCATCTCACTAACTAACTTAAGTGCATCATATAGGGATTCAGCCTCTCGATAAGGCCTTGTTGATATCATGGCAGCGATGATATCTGTAATGTTGACTAAAATAGTTTCGATGCCTGTTATTTGTAAATTATCTTTAAAATTTGGTTCAGTACCTAGTTCTCTTTTTAGCAATGAAAAGCCATGATGTGATTCAATTACTTCAAAGAAGTTCGGAGGTAGAGGGAGGCGGCCTTTTAAAATTATTACGGAATTTATGGGATGCTTTGAAAGTATCTCTTTATCGTTGTCTGATAAGTTTTCTTCGTCAAATTTCTCAACTGGAATTGCACACATTCCTATGTCTTTAAAATAGCTTGTAATGAAAAGGTTTTCTATATCTTTCTGAGAATAGATGTGAGCTGTCTTTAAGATTCCTATTAAGAATAGTGAAGATAAAAAAGGTTGTGCAAAAATATAGTGATGACCTTGATTAACAAAGTATTTGTATATGTCTTCATGTTTCTTTGTATAGCGAAATAAAAAATTAAAAAGAATTTTTAAACTTTGATATTGAAGATTAAGAGTTTCATCATTGGTTGGGTCTTCAAAAAGATATCTTAAGTTTAGAGAAACAAGATTTAATAGTTTCTTAGCATTTTCGTATGAATCACCCATTGAAAAAGAACGTGCAAGAGTTCGTAAGTTTTCTTGTTGAGCCTCGACTAGGAGATGACGATATTTACTTCTGACAAAAATATTATTATGACCATCTTCAATAATTTTCTTAATAAACTTTACATCGATGTAAGCACCTTTACGTATAAGACGATGAAATTCAGAATCTCTAAAAACATAAATATCTACAGGTGAGGACTGGAGATAAAACAACTCTCTTATAGTAACTGCGATGAGTTCCATAGCGAGGTGTGATGTACGAAAGATATCCATCGATTTCATAAAGGTATTTTATATCATATCAACGACTTAACTCTATGAGGCAAAATAAACAGGCGAAATATTGGAAATTTAAGAATATTTTTATTTTCAATAAAAACATAGCTAACTTATTAATATAATTACTCTTATAAATATTCTATTAATGAACACTACTATTAGTTGATGAATTTGCTAGTGTTTAAGGTGAGGACAGAACTTTATGACGAGTAAGCGTAGAGATAAATTTCACAATAAAAAACTCTTAGACTATCTGAAGAGTCCAAGTTTATTTGGAGAGGTTTCTCTTTGTCATAGCAATACAGTTAAGTTTCATTGGTCTAATTGGGAAGAATATATTGATCATATAAGGCCAATTAAGAGAGATATTTCTATTCTCAATGAAATCAAAAATGTTAAAAGAGAATTAGAAAATGAGCCAGTATGGCTTATTTCAAAAAGAAATCAATTAGAGTCCAATACCTTTGAAATTTACAAGTACTTTCTTGATCCTCGCTTGCGTGAGTTATGGTTTGAGATGAATGAGGATGTTACTATGTCGGTACGAACTCCACAGGGACCATATATCAGACTTCAGTCACTAAGATGGTTTAGTTACAGTACGTACCGTGTATTTGTTTATGAAAAGCTATTACAGAATAATTGGTCAAAGAAAAGATCACTTCGTTTAAGTACAAATCTTCCTCTTAATATCGCTTTTAAGGGAGAGGTTGTAAAATCAATTGAAGCAAAAGTTGTTCAGATAATGAATAATGGAGTTTTGATTCAAGTAAAAAATAAAGCGGATATGATGAAAATATCAAATGGAAAATCGACAAAGCTTTCGATTGATTTAAAGTCCCTTCGAAAAGTTATTTCATATGATGGATATCAAAATTCACTTGAATCATTTGAACTTGAAAAATGCCTTTACGAGCTTTCGACAAATAAAAAAAATATCGGCTTTTCTAATGGTAGTGAATACTATTTACACTTTAGCTTTGATCAAGTCGTGGCCAAAGATAGAGAACGTGTTA
>CAWUIU010000062.1:0-11878 GCA_963922285.1 uncultured Oligoflexia bacterium
ACACTCTTCATTTGAATTATTAAAAGAAGCAAACGAAGCTCTCGGGTACGATATTTCTAAGCTTATGCTTGAAGGACCTGAGGAAGAGCTAACACTAACTGCTAATACTCAACCTGCAATTTTAACTCATTCAATTGCTCTTTATAATAAATTGCAAGAGACACTCAAAAATCACGATGTCGAAATCACTGCTGTTATGGGACATTCTGTTGGTGAATACGCTGCCTTAGTAGCCGCTGGTGCTTTAAGCTTTTCTCATGCTGTAAAAGCGGTCAATAAAAGAGGAACTTACATGCAAGAAGCGGTTCCTCCTGGAAAAGGTAAAATGTACGCTTGCCTAAAGGTTCCTGGTGACATTATTGAAAAAGCTTGTCTTGAAGCAAGTACAGAAGATTCAAAAGTAATGCCGGCAAATTATAACGAACCGAACCAGACTGTCATCTCTGGCCATGCTGACGCTTGTGAAAGAGCGATTAAATGGATTGAAGAAAATCATCAAGATCCACATCGTCTTGTGGAATTAAATGTTTCTGCTCCTTTTCACTCATCTCTAATGGTTCCGGCCCGAGAGAATATGGCGAAGTTTTTTGAGACTGTTAGTTTTAATGACAACACTCTTCCATATATCGCCAATATCGATGCGAAAAAATATGGAGCAGGAACAAATGGTGAAACAATTAAGCAAAATCTCATTGAACAAATTGACGGTGCTGTAAGATGGACGCAAAGCTTTTCATCTTTAGATGATGACACAATTTGCATTGAGGTCGGCCCAGGAAAAGTTCTAATGGGCCTTGCTAGAAAGATTAATAGAAATATAAAAGTGATTAGCCTCGATAAAGATGGTGCATTTGAATCACTGATGGAGGCCTTATCATGATGGCAAAATATAATGATTTAAATGAAAAGAAAGTACTCGTTACTGGCGCAAGCCGCGGCATCGGACTTGAAATAGCCAAAACATTAGCTTCTCAAGGAGCCCATGTTATTTTCAATTACCGTGAAGGAAAAGAAGAAGTTGCTAAAGAAATTGAAACGATTTTAAAAGATCTTGGTGCAACAAATGTTACAGGACTTCTCTTTGATCTTAATAATGAAGATCAAATGAAAGATGCTATCACTTCATTTGTAAAAGAAAATGGGCCTATTGAAGGTCTTGTTAATAATGCTGGAGTATCAAAAGACTCTCTTCTTTTAAGAATGAAAAGAAGTGATGTTGATTCAATTATTGATACAAACTTAAAAGGGACAATGATGCTAACAAGTATCATGTCTCGTCATTTTTTAAAGGCGGAGAACGTGAGTGTTGTTAACCTTAGTTCAATTGTTGGACTCATGGGAAATACTTCTCAAGCTGCCTACTCTGCTTCAAAGGCAGGATTAATTGGATTCACAAAATCGGTAGCAAAAGAGCTTGGATCGAGAAAAATAAGATGCAATGCAATATGTCCAGGCTTTATAGCGACAGATATGACGGACAATTTAGAAGAAAAGGCAAAAGAAGCTTATCTATCTAATATTCCAATGGGTGAATTTGGGGCTACAGAAGATGTTGCGAATTTGGTATGTTTTTTACTAAGTCAAAGTTCTCGTTATATAACCGGTGAAGTTATAAAAATTGACGGTGGACTTTACATATAAATAATCAGAGAATAAGAAAGATTTCGAGATTGATTGAGATAATTTAGGAGTATAGAAATGGAAGAAAAAGTAATTAACCTAATCAGTGATGCAACTAAAATTGATAAGACTAAGATTGGAATGGAGACAAGCTTTGTTGACGATCTAAACTTAGACTCTCTTGATATTGTTGAACTAATGATGAAGATGGAAGACGAATTTGGTGTTGAAATTCCAGAGGAAGATGCTGAAGGTCTTAAGTCTGTAAAAGACGTTGTTACTTACCTTGGTAACAAGCAATAATTTTAGAATTTAAAATTATAATGAAACAAGAAAGCTCCCAACTGGGAGCTTTTTTATTAAATACTAATAGTGTAAAGTCTCTCAACCCTTACGTAACATGGCTTAACTCTTAGCGTAAAATTTTATTTTTTTAATCGTTTTAGAAAAGTAAGTAATTTCTTATATTTTAATTTTTTAAAATTAATTTTCTCAAAAACCGCCAAATTTTGAGCTATCTTTTAATTGCCAAACGAAGCCTCAAGCGTTCAAATAGGGGTTAATTTTTTAACTCGAAATGAGGTTTTTATGACAAAAAGAGTAGTTATCACAGGAATGAGTGCCGTATGTGGACTTGGGCATAATCTAGATGAAGTTTGGCCAAAACTGATTGAAGGACAATCGGGAATCTCTCATGTAGACACTTATGACATCTCAACTCTTAAAGTGAATATTGCTGGAGAAGTTAAAAACTGGGAACTTCCTGAAGAACTTCTTCCGGCTAAAGAAGCAAGTCGATATGACAAGTTTATTCAATTCGCACTTAAAGCAACTGATGATGCTCTTAAAGATTCTAATTTAGATATTTCGTCTCTCAGTGAAGAAGACAACCTAAAAGTTGGTGCTATCCTTGGAGTTGGTATGGGTGGTTTTCCAATGATAGAAGATACCGCTAAAACTTTTGTTGAAAAAGGCGCAAGAAGAATTTCGCCTTTCTTTATCCCAGGAATTATTCCAAATATGGCCACAGGCCTCTTAAGTATAAAATATGGATTTATGGGTGTAAACTACACAGTTGCAAGTGCTTGTGCTTCTTCATGTCACGCGATTTCAGCAGCTGTTGATGAAATTAAAAGTGGAAGACATGACATCATCATCTCAGGTGGTGCTGAATCAACAGTTTGTAACCTGGCCATGGGTGGTTTCATTAATATGAAAGCATTTTCAAAAAGAGTCGAAGAACCAACAAAAGCAAGTCGACCATTTGATGTTGATCGCGATGGATTTGTCATGGGAGAAGGCGCTGGAGTTCTTATTCTTGAGAGCTTAGAAAGTGCAAAGAAAAGAGGTGCAAAAATATATGCTGAAATTGCAGGTATTGGCGCCTCAAGTGATGCTCACCATATTACAGCTCCTCATCCAGAAGGTGCAGGTGCCTATGCATGTATGAAAAAAGCAATAATGGATGCGGGAATTTCAGAAACAGATATCGACTATGTAAATGCTCATGGAACTTCAACTCCTCTAGGAGACAAGGCCGAAACAGGGGCTATCAAGAAAGTTCTTGGAGAGGAACATGCTAAGACCATAAACGTATCTTCGACAAAGTCGATGACAGGTCACCTACTCGGTGCAGCAGGTGGACTGGAAAGTGTTTTTACAGCAATGACTATACATACAGGGATCATTCCTCCTACAATAAACATAGACAACCAAGATCCTGAGTGCGACTTAAATTACACAGCTAATGTCGCACAAAAAAGAGATGTAAAATATGCAATTAATAACTCTTTTGGATTTGGCTCTACTAACTCGTCACTAGTATTTAAAAAGTTTGAAGAATAAGGGAAGTTTATGTTTTTAAAAGAATCGCACAGTTTTAAAGAAATGGATCAAGAAGTCTTTGCTATCACAAGCAAAGAGCTCCAAAGACAAGAAGAAGGAATTGAATTGATTGCCTCAGAAAATTATGCATCAAAAGCAGTCATGGAAGCGCAAGGCTCAATTCTTACGAATAAATACGCAGAAGGTCTCCCACGTAAAAGATACTATGGTGGTTGCGAGCACGTTGATACAATTGAAGAGATTTGTATCAAAAGAATCTGTGAATTGTTTAACTGCAGATTTGCTAACGTTCAACCACACTCAGGTTCGCAAGCAAATATGGGTTCTTTCTTTGCCCTCATTGAACCAGGTGACAAAATTCTAGGAATGGATCTGTCTCAAGGTGGCCACCTAACTCATGGCTCACCAGTTAACTTTTCAGGGCGACTCTTTGATGTTGTTTCCTATGGTCTTAACACAGAAACTGAGCGAATCGATTACGACAATGTTAGAGAAATTGCTTTAAAAGAAAAGCCAAAGCTCATTATTGCCGGAGCAAGTGCATACCCGAGAGAAATCGACTTTAAGAAGTTTAGAGAAATAGCTGATGAAGTTGGTGCTTATCTACTTGTCGACATGGCCCATATTGCAGGCTTAGTAGCTGCAGGAGTTCACCCTTCTCCATTTCCTCATGCCCACGTTGTCACATCGACAACTCATAAAACTCTAAGAGGACCAAGAGGTGGTATCGCCCTAACAAATGATGAAGAAATCGCGAAAAAAATAAATTTTAATATATTTCCAGGGATCCAAGGTGGACCTCTTGAACATGTCATTGCCGCTAAGGCCGTTGCATTTAAAGAAGCTCTAACAGAAGAATTTGTTACTTATCAAAAACAAGTTATCTCTAATGCCAAAGCACTAGCTGAAAATCTCCAGGGCCTAGGAATGGAAATTGTTTCTGGTGGATCTGATAATCACCTTATCCTTATGAAAACAGACCCTGTAAATGTCACTGGAAAGGTTGCTGAGAAGACTCTCGAACTGGCTGGAATCACTTGTAACAAAAATATGATTCCAGGAGATACCAGATCTCCATTCGTAACTTCAGGAATTAGACTTGGAACTCCAGCTATCACCACAAGAGGTTTCAAAGAAGAAGAAATGAAACTTATTGCGGGCTGGATTGTTGAAGCACTTAAAAGTCATGATGATCAGGCTGTCCTTGATAGAATTCATAATGAAGTCAAAGACTTATGCGCTAAATACCCTGTATATGCTTCATAATTGCTGACGTAAGCTTACTCTTCGACTATACTCCTTGGAAATCAGGGGAAGAAAATGCATTGTCCTTCATGCAGCGCTAGCAATACAAAAGTCGTCGATTCGAGACATCTCTCGGACGGACATGTTGTGCGTAGACGTCGAGAATGCCTTACTTGTACAAAGCGATATACGACATACGAGAAAGTTCAGCTTGAAATGCCTGTCATTGTTAAAAGTGATAAGAGACGTGAGCCTTATAACCGAGAGAAAATCAGTAAAGGTATCAATAAGGCCTGTCAAAAACGTCCCGTAACAGCAGCTCAAATTAACCGTCTCATTGATGATATTGAAAGACATATTAGTGAAAGCTTCCCATATGAAGCACCTGCAAAACAAATTGGTGAAATTACGATGCTTAAGGTTTACGAACTGGACCCTGTCGCGTATGTTCGCTTCGCTTCTTTTTATTGGAATTTTAAAGATATTAATAGTTTCGTTGATAGTCTTCACAAGAATATCAGCCGCATGAATAAGGAATTAAAAAGTGAGTCAAAACAATTACAGCTCTAAAAGTTACTCAAGAGAATATGCATTCAAATTTCTATATAAACTTAGCCTAAAAGAATTTGTCGCTGAAAAAAATGATCTTGTAACAGACTCAATTCTTCTTGATCAAACAATTGCTGAGTTTGATGAATCATATATTGTAAAAGATGAAGAACACTCGGATAATGAGCTAAGTACATCAATCCAAAATTATGGACGCACTTTAATTACAGGCTGTCTAACTAAAGAAAGTGAAATTGTTGAAAAGCTAGCTCCTCTAATTAAGAAGAGAAGTTTTGCTTCAATCGACTCAATTGAAAGATCAATCCTTCTTGTAGCGGCTTATGAACTTATGTTTACTGATACGCCAAAAAAGGTTGTAATAAACGAATTCCTAAACATCAATGATAAGTTTGGCCAAAAAGAGACGAACTCTTTTCTCAATGGAATTCTTGATAAGGTTCAATAGTGAATTCAAGTTTTGACTCAATATTAGAAAAAATAACTCCTGAAGTGAATGGTCTAATCTGGGTCACGAATGATGATATAAAAAAAGATAGTGAGTATCACGAACTGATAAACTACCTCTGTGATGGCAAACTCTATCGCTTCATTAATCAAGCAAAGAAATTAGATACAGACTCAGCGTCTCAAATAAATATCTTTGTTAGTCATTCATTTGGTGCGCCATTTTTCATTTATCAACTAACTGAAACACAAACCTTATCAAATGATCAAATTAGTAATTTAAAAAAGCTTCTCACCTCTAATTCTGACTGTGAAGCGTCACAAGTATTTCTTTTAAATGCTCAAGAGAATGAATCAAAGCTTACTCAGAGCCTTAAGAAAGCTAAGATCGATATCGTTATTTAAAGTTGAATTTAAATTGCTCTCTATCATCTATCTCTAAGTATTCACAATTTTGATTAAAAAGATACTGAAACTCTTCACCTCGCGATGTGCGAGTTTCATTAATCGAGATAAGAGGAAGACCATTATCACAACGTTCGAAAGGTTTATCAAAAGAGATATCAAAACTTAAGTAATTATATGAATCTCCTGCATACTTGATCTCAAAGTCAGCATCAAAAATAACGATACCTGTTCTTAAAACTCTTCTAACTCTTCCAGCAACACAAATCTCATAGTCATGAGATGAGTCGGTAGCAGTGACACAACCAAAGTTAACTTCTCTATTCATATCAACTTCAACTAGTAAATTGTAATAAGTACTAATCGCACTCTTTAATCCAGCTAATCCTATATCTTCAATTTCTTGATACGTTTTACTTAAGAATCCACTTAAGTTCTGCACCTTGTTTTCAACTAAAATGATTTGATCAGCGATGAAATCAGTCTCTAAACGATTCAATTCTTCAACAGAGCACATACCCTCAAGATCACTTGACCAATTCTCTGCGGAGAACTTTGATAAATTTGACACTGATCTTTTTATGAATTGTTCACAACCACTAGCAAAAACAATATCACCACGTAGACCATTATTACCGATAGTACCTACTCGACCAAAGTCACCATCACTAGCATTCGCCTGAATTACTGTAAAAAACATTAGAATAATCATATAAGTCTTCATAAATATTATTCTAAGTCATATAGTCTATCCCTAGCTGAAATCTGACAATTTTACAGAGAGTGAATAAAGAATCTACAATTTTAAAGCTAATAATTTCACTAAAATATTAAGCCTGTAAGAAATTCATGTGGTTTCAGTAGAACCACACTTTGTAGTTTTCTATATTGCGAAGCTTCTCGTCAGATGATAGATAAGCCTTGTTTAGATGAGGGACTTATGACAACTGAACCAATAATTGATTTACTAATAAAAGAATTTGATAGAAAGAGGAAGAGAAACCCTAGCTATTCGCTTCGAGCTTATTCTAAATATTTAGAAATTGATCCAAGTAATTTATCCAAAATTATAAAAGGATCAAAAGTCCCTGGAGGAAAGCTCGCTTCTCGTTTATGCCAAAAACTTGGGATAAATTATCAAGAACTTGAAAGTCTAACTGCTCTTCAAATAAAAGACGAGAATTATTCTGAATATGCAATTGATCAGTTTACCATTATTTCAGACTGGTATCACTATGCAATTTTAGAGTTGATTAAAATTGATGGATATCAAATATATTCAATGCGAAGTCAAATTGCAGGTGTACTTGAGATTACATATGAAGAACTTGAAGCGTCACTAGCTAGACTCAGTAAGCTCGAATACATCTCTATTGATATAGAAAAAAATATAATTGTTAACACTGAAAATAAATCATCTTCAATTATTAGTGTTTCAACAAGTGAAGCTCATCGAAATGGTCAGAAACAAATTCTAGAGAAAGCAATTGATGCTCTAGATTCGACCCCAATAGAAATGCGTTCACAATCGTCAATGACCATGGCCATTGATAAAAACAAAATTTCTGAAGCTAAGAATTTGATAAAAAACTTCAGAAGAGAGTTAGCAAGTTACCTTTCAAATAGTGATGATTTAAATGAAGTTTATCACTTATCCATATCTCTATATCCAGTAAGTAACAAATATAAAGAAGAACATGATCTTTAGGAGGGTCAAATGAAAAGTTTAATACTCATACTCAGTACATTTTTAATGATGACATCTGCAAATGCTCTTAACAGGGAATCTGGTGGACTATATATACAAAGGCAGTATGTTATTTTTGATTTCTTAAGCATTGGCTCTGGAATTGATAAATTCGCTCACACACTTGTTCATGGCCTTGTTGAAGATGGTATCAAGAACAAAACAGTTGAGGGTATCCAATCATATGGCTACGGAATTGAAGGCGAAAGAGAAATTTGTGTAAGTTTTGCAGGATCAATTACAGATACATTAAGCTTTTCTCGTAACTTCATTTCAAAGTATGCAAAAAAAATAGCTTCTGTTAGATATATAAGGCAGGCAGGTCCAACTAATGTTTATCTTGGGACTAGCTGCGATAAGTCTGAAGCATCACAACAAGATATCAGTGCCTACTTAGAATAAATTTCTGCGCTAGCTCTCTTTGAGGGCTAGCTTTTTAAGCTTACGATCCTCAACTAATACCAAATAAAGATCTTCCTGCCCATATTTCCCACCACCAACTCTCTCATTTTTAGAATTTAAGATTAATGATTTACCATATTTTTCGACAGACATATCCTTTCGAATTGTCGTGGACATATTAATTTGAATGAGAGGTCTTTTGAAAAGAACTCAGCATGGTATCCACTTAGAAAAGCTTCTTGGAAACATACGAGATCAACACCTTCTTTTGCGAATCGATTAATTGTGAACTTAGCTTTTTGTAAATTCTTATAAAAGCTTAGACAATTATCAAGCTGAGCAACACCGACTAACATTTTCAGTTCTGATTATTTAAAATAGAGTAAATAACAGCAATAAATGTCAGCACAAATAGCCAGCTCGAAAAAAAATACTCCGTTAATTTCTTAGATGTAATTTTCAAGAGTTGTTCCTATGGTAGTGCACAGATATAAGTTACCCAAGACTCGCAATTTTCTTCAGTCTTAGACTGGTAGAATTCACCATCTCCAGTACCGTCATCTTCAGTACCTTCCCAATAAGTAATAACTTTTGAGAAACCAGCGTCTTCCATGATGTCGCAAATTTCACCGACACTCCACATTCTCCAATCATATGAAAATGCACGCTTATACTTCTTACCATCTTTATGAGTTTTAAAGTGAATGTAGTATTGAACTTCTTCTGTAAGAGGATTAAAAGAGTCACAATCCCAGTAATAAGAAAATTTTCCATGATCTGTTTCTTCAACTAATTCTTGGCGACATTCAGTACCACCAAAAATATCAACAAAGAATGCACCGTCTTCCTTTAGACCTTCTCTTACTTTTGTGAAGTACTCAAGAAGTTGCTTTCTCTTTTTAAAAATAAAATAAGAAAAGTTAAATGCTACTGTGATATCAGCTTTGAAGTCATATGAATCAAGAACGTTTCCTTCAATATACTTCATTCTCTCTTTTTCATCATCAGTCAGTCTTGCATAGTGATTTTCAATACCATAAGAAATTGGCTCGCTATCTAAATCAACTCCCCATGCGAGGTGATCTTTAGATTGCTTTACCCAGTCACAGGCCATTGCAGCAGTTCCACCAAAATCCTCTCTTAAAGAAAGAGGCTTTCTTCCAAACAGTTTTTCAAATTGTTTGTTTAAAAACTCAATATCAGCTTCGTGGTTTTGCACTGCTTTTTCATAAAGCTTGTACTTAAGATTCTTATCAATTCCCATTGTATTTCCCTTTATAGTCCTCATAGGACTTCACTTCTTTAATCCCAGAATTGTACTGCAAATTTATCGTATTTTTAAGCTCAAATCGACGATCATTGGTCATATAAACTGAGCGCGCCAAGTCAATAAAAGCCTGACCGAAGTCTTGTCTCGATTCACACTCTCGAATATCGTCTTCAATAACCCAAAGCTCACCGTTAACTTGTAATAAACGTTCAATATGTGCGTCAATTCCTTCGAGTTTTAATTCATTTAATTGATCGACGAGAATATCGTGCTCATGGGTAGCCAATCTTACTTTATTTTCATCGCTAATATTCTTCATTTTTAACTTTAGAATTGTGATCTTATCGACCAACTCTCCTAATGACACTTCACATTGAACCTTCATCATTCACCTCAATAGGAATATACTGAATATCTATTATCTCAATCTCTCGAATACCATTTGGAGATCGAACGAGAACTTCATCCCCAATACTTTTTCCTAGAAGTCCTCTACCGATTGGAGACTTCCAACTAATAAGCCCAAGTTTTACATTACTCTCATCAACCCCAACAATTGAATACTGAACTTCTTCTCCATCAAGTTCAATTGTGACAGTTGCACCAAATTGAACAACCTCGCTTTGAACTTCAGAAGGATTAATAACTTCAGATTTTTCTAATCGTTTGTTTAAGAAATTGATTCTCTTATCAATTTCTCTAATTCTTTTCTTCGCGTATAAATAATCAGCATTTTCCGATCGATCACCTAAAGAGGCTGCCCACTTAACAATTTCTGTTACTCTTGGTCTCTCTTCTTTAACAAGCCAGCTCATTTCACTGCTCATTTTCTCAAAGCAAGAAGGAGTCATATAATTCTTATCACTCATCAAAAACCTTACTTCATTCGCTCTAAAAGATTAGGCATTTCACGCTCGAGCATATCAAGAACATACTCAAATCCATCTGCACCCCCATAGTACGGATCAGGTACTTCTTCGTGCTCACAAAAAGAAATGATTTTCTTTGTCATAGCTTCATTTCCACTGCGGTTTGCATGGACTAATGTATTTCGATAATTACTCTTATCCATCGTTACGAGAAAATCAAACTCTTGAAAATCACTATCTCTTAAACCTCTCGAGATTGAAGTAATTTTGATTCCTCGCTTTCTAGCATGTTCTCTCATTCTCTTATCAGCTTGGTTTCCTTCATGAAATGCACTGGTTCCAGCTGAGTCAATTTCAAACTCAGAAGATAAGTCTTTATTTTCAATGAATTGCTTAAAAACAGCTTCCCCAGCAGGAGAACGACAAATATTTCCTAGACAAATAAACAGTACTCTTTTCATTGTATAAACTCCCAATAGACTTTAATATGGTATTGTATAGTCAACTCTTCGTATAGAAGAAATGGAGATATCATGGCCATAAAGCCAGTCATTCGCATGGGGCATCCTACTCTTCGAAAGGTCGCTGCTGAGCTTAGTGAAACAGAAGTTAAATCACCTTGGTTTAAAAATCTTATAGAAGATATGCGTGAAACAATGGCGCACGAGGGTGGCATTGGAATAGCAGCACCACAAATTAATGAATCGTACCAGGTTTGTATCGTTCATGTACCATCTGATTCAGAAAGATATCCTGATTCAGCAGAAAGTGAAGAATACATTATTGTAAATCCTGTTATTACAATTCTTGATGAGGACAAAACTGGAAACTGGGAAGGGTGTTTATCTGTTCCAGGCCTTAGAGGTTATGTGGAGAGACCACGAAAGATCCAAGTTGATTACCTCAACGAAAACTTTGAAGAAGTATCTATCGAAGCGGAAGATTTTCTAGCAGTTGTTTTTCAACATGAGCTTGATCACTTATTCGGAAAGCTCTATATCGATCGCATTACCGATACTAAATTGATCAGCTATAATGAAGAATTTAGTCAATTCCACCTCCCAAAAAGAAGCTAACCCACTGATTACACATACATAACCACCTCAAAAACTCAACTTTAGCGACATTTTTCCGATAAGTTTATGAATAACAATAGGAGATCTCGTGGTTAAAGCAAGAGAACAATTGAAATGGTCCGCCCTCTTAGTAGGTGTTGTCTATATTAACTTTGTTGGTTACCAGCACTTCTTTAAGCCCGAGGTTTCAAACCATTGGCAAAAGGAGGAGTTAAAACAAAGAGCTCCTGCCTCTGAACCTGTTCAGGGAGTTGATCTTAATCTTCCAGACCTATCAAATCTTCATGATTATTTCTTACACGATACATATCACGGATATGTTCAATATGACATGGACGTATCATTGTGGAGTGATAAAGGAGATGAGTATTTTAAAAAGAAAATC
>CAWUIU010000063.1:0-11855 GCA_963922285.1 uncultured Oligoflexia bacterium
TAGGCATTCAACATGCCATTTTTTATACCACCAATAGTTGGGTAATTTGGATATGGGAGTGCAGTTTTATGAAGTAATTTCTTTGCTTCATCCATATTCATGTCATAACCAGACAGTAATTGAAAAGCAGCTAGTGATGCCGTTACCTGTGGAGCAGCACCAGAGGTACCTCCAAATAGGTCGCGAGTATAATGTGTATTAAAAAATGGACTTCGACCTTGACTAAAATCAGTATAAAGATATTTATCAGAAGGTGCACTTATCGTGATGTTTTCACCAATATTAGAAAAGTCAGAGAGATTACCCTCAGGTGACATACTTGCGATAGCAATAGCATGACCATCTCTTGCGGCCTTATTTTTATCTGGGATGCTATCAAAGGTAGAATAATCATTACCGGCGCTGATAATATATATTATTCCGTAGTTTTCAACCGACCTCTGAGCTATTAGTCTAGACATTTCATTACCATCAAAACGATCTTCACTAGGTGTCCAAGACATCGACTCGGTCAAAAACTCAGGACATGAACGACCTTTACTACAATTTATTGCTAATTCATTAAAGGCGTTAAATTTTTCGTGATGATAGAGAACACTTTGATAGGAGGTAATTCCAAGTCCACCAAGAAATGAGCTATCAGAATCACTATCCATCAGAGCAATTACCTTGTTTTGATGATCTTCATTGGTTGAATCCCATGTCAATATATAATCTCGAGGCAAATCTAATGTTTTAGGTAGCTTGCTCATCATTTCCCTTAACAGATCAGATCCTACATACTCCTGTGCCCATAGAAGAGACAGTTCACCCGCAGGGGTGTTTTCTTCATCATTAGATCCAATGACAAACATCGGCCCAGAATTACTATAACAAGTACTATCATTTTGAATGATAGAAGAGTTTATTTTGATCGACTTATTCAAAGTATTTTCTATTTCTTGTACTTGATCACAAATAACACGATCAGTGCCAGATACTTTCTTGTCGAGATCAACCATTTTACTTTTAAAACAACTTTTAACGCCATTTAACTTAAGTATCTGGTTACAGAGTTTATCTTTATTTTTATTTGTGGATAGAAGAAATGCACTAATATCTTTTTGATAACTATTAACGTTTATACCTTCAAATTGTGTAAAGTACTTCTTTATTTTGTTGGTATGTGTATTATCAACGATGACAATGAATTGATGTGATTTTGCTTGAACATGACAATAAGAAAGACTAATCAAGACGAAGCAGATGATTTTAATCTGAGTAAAGTGTATACTAAGCTGCCTTCTTACTTTTTTCATCGATGATAGATTTAACAGTTTCAACAAGCAGGCCATTACTTATTTCACTCTTTTTGAAAATATATTGAAAACCAAGAGTCATCAGCTTCATCTTATCCATTTCTGAAAAGTTTTCAGCAGTCACCATAACAAAGTCAGTATGCTGAAATTGTAGCTTTTGAGAGGAAAGTACAATTAAATCATCACCATTCAAACGAGGCATATTATAATCGATCATGGCACATTTTGGCCTTTTATCACTAATGATATCTAGACCGATATGTGGATCTTCGACAATTTCAAAGTCAATATCTCTATTTGCAAAAATTTCACTAAAAACCTTCTTCATGAATTTATCATCATCAATAATTAAGAGATCCATACAGCTCCTCACTTAATTTCATTATCGGTATAAATATTTTGAAAATTAACTAATATTATCTAAAGAATATTCAATTATACACATGGCGCAGTGCGCCCTATGCAATATCTAGTGCCGTCATTTTTTCCACATCCACAATATATAGTATGACCCATGTGCAGCATACAGTCTTTTTCCTATTAAATTTTTAGATGTAAGAATTTTTCAGGCAAGTTATTTTCATCAAAAATACTACTGCGTATCCATAAATACAGCTCTATATGGGGCGCGGAGCTTATCCAAGTATAATAATCAGATAATGGAGTCAAAATAATGGCCTCACATCGCCTATACATGACTGCTTGTATATTGATTTTAAAAAACTCAATGTTTACACTAAATATATAAACACACACACAAGGTAATAAAAAATTCAGATAAGTTACGGGAGAGAATTCTCCCCGTTTATCACGATGTAAGGAGGATTTCGTGAGTGCAATTATAACACCTAATGAAGATCGTTTTGTACTTTTTCCAATCAAATATCAAGAGGTTTGGGAGATGTATAAAAAACACATGGCAGTATTTTGGACGGCCGAAGAAATCGACCTCATGCCAGATCTTACAGATTGGGAAAAATTAACTGACAATGAAAGACATTTCATTACACACGTTCTCGCTTTTTTTGCAGCTAGTGATGGGATCGTTAATGAAAACTTAGCGCTACGTTTTTATAATGACGTACAAATACCAGAAGCAAGATGTTTTTATGGGTTCCAAATTGCCATGGAAAATATCCATAGCGAAACTTACTCTCTTTTAATTGATACATATGTAAAAGATACAAAACAAAAAGACATACTTTTTAAAGCTGTTGAAAACTTTGACTGTGTTGCTAAAAAAGCAAAATGGGCTCTTGACTGGATCTCTTCGAAGAACTCTTACGCCGAAAGACTTGTTGCCTTTGCTGCTATTGAAGGTATTTTCTTTTCTGGATCATTCTGCTCTATCTTTTGGTTAAAGAAAAGAGGATTGATGCCTGGTCTATGCACTTCAAACGAGTTTATTTCTCGTGATGAAGGACTTCATTGTGAATTTGCTGTTCTTATGCACTCTCTTTTAGACAAAGAAGATCAAGCATCTGCGGAGACTATCAAGAAGATAATGCTAGAAGCGGTGGAAATTGAAAAGGAATTCATTACTGAAGCACTACCTGTATCTCTAATTGGAATGAACAAAGACATGATGGGTCAATACATCGAGTATGTTTGTGACTTCTGGCTACAAAGATTAGGTGTTGAAGCACAGTTTGGAACTGCTAATCCATTTGATTGGATGGAGTTAATTTCTCTTGAAGGTAAAACAAACTTCTTTGAAAAAAGAGTTTCAGAGTATCAAAAGCCAGGTGTTCTTTCAGAAAGATCAGCTAACAAATTTACATTAGACGCGGAGTTTTAATAATGTACGTACACACACGAAGTGGCGAAAAAGAGCCAATTAAATTTGATAAAATTACTGATAGAATCATGACTCTGAGCTTTGGTCTCGATCATGTTGATCCTTCGCAAATTACACAAAAAGTAATTCAAGGTATTTATGATGGAATCACAACAAAAGAACTCGATAACCTTGCAGCGGAGACAGCTGCGTACCAAGCAACAAAAAACCCACAATATAATGTATTAGCAGGTAGAATTGCTGTTTCAAACCTTCACAAGGAAACAAAGGGATGTTTTTCTGAAAATATAAAAAAAATGTATGCCTTTGTTAGTCCAAAAACAGGCGAACATGCTCCTCTTGTTTCTAAAGACTTACATGACGTCGTAGTAGCTAACGCTGAAACTCTTGATAAAGCAATTATCGACAAAAGAGACTTTAACTACGACTACTTTGGTTTTAAAACTCTTGAAAGATCGTACCTTTTAAAAATGGATGGTAAAATTGTTGAAAGACCTGGACAGATGCTCATGAGAGTTGCTGTTGGTATTCACATGAATGATCTTGAGGCAGCAATTGAAACTTACAACCTAATGAGTGAGAAGTATTTTACACATGCGACACCTACACTCTTTAACTCTGGGACAAATAAACCTCAACTTTCAAGCTGTTTCTTATTAACAATGAAAGATGATTCAATAACAGGTATCTACGATACACTAAAGCAAACTGCACTTATTTCTCAGTCTGCTGGTGGAATCGGATTATCAATCCACAATATTAGAGCGAAAGGTTCTTTCATTAAAGGTACAAATGGTACATCTAATGGAATCGTTCCAATGCTAAAAGTATTCAACGATACTGCAAGATACGTAGATCAAGGTGGTGGAAAGAGAAAGGGTTCATTTGCAATCTATCTAGAGCCTTGGCATGCAGACATTCATGACTTCCTAGAGATGAAGAAGAACACTGGCCACGAAGACCAAAGAGCAAGAGACCTTTTCTACGCTCTATGGACACCTGACCTTTTCATGAAGCGTGTTGAAGAAGATGGACAATGGTCACTATTTTGCCCACACGAGTGTCCAGGCTTAGCTGATACTTATGGTGCTGAATTCGAAGCACTCTATACAAGATACGAGCAAGAAGGAAAAGCAAAAAAAGTTATAAGAGCACAAGACTTATGGTTTGCAGTTCTAGAGTCTCAAACAGAGACCGGTTCACCGTACATGCTTTACAAAGATGCAGCGAATGAGAAATCAAACCAAAAAAATCTTGGTACAATTAAATCCTCAAACCTTTGTACAGAAATCCTTCAGTATACTTCACCGGACGAAGTTGCTGTTTGTAACCTTGCTTCAGTCGCTCTAAATATGTTTGTTAAGCAAGATGAAGAAGATAAATTATATTATGATCACGCTCATCTTCACGATGTGGTTTATCGTATGACTCTTAACCTTAATAGAATCATCGATATCAATTACTACCCTGTTGAAGAAGCTAAATACTCTAATTTTAAGCACAGACCTATTGGACTAGGGGTTCAGGGCCTACAAGACACTTTCTTTAAACTAAGACTTCCATTTGAAAGTGATGAAGCTCTTAGGTTAAACAGAGATATCTTTGAAACGATTTACTATGCATCTGTTAGTGCATCTAAGGATCTGGCTGAGAAGCATGGCGCTTACGATACATATGAAGGATCTCCTGCAAGTCAAGGCCAACTACAATTTGATATGTGGAACCATACTGATCACTCAGGTAGATGGGACTGGGATGCATTAAAAGCAGAAGTTAAGAAGCATGGACTTAGAAACTCACTTCTTGTTGCACCAATGCCAACAGCTTCAACATCTCAAATTTTAGGTAATAACGAATGTTTTGAACCAATTACTTCAAATATCTACGTAAGACGTGTACTTTCAGGTGAATTTGCAGTTGTTAATAAGTATCTTGTTCAAGATCTTATTGATGCTGGAATATGGTCCGATGATTTAAGAAATGAAATTATTGCAAATAATGGATCAGTTCAGAGCATTGAGAAGATTCCAGAAAATTTAAAAGCACTCTACAAGACAGTATGGGAAGTTAAGCAAAAAGTTATCATTGATATGTCAGCTGGTCGTGGTCCATACATTGATCAAGGGCAATCATTAAATATTCACATGCAAGATCCTAACTTTGGTAAACTATCTTCTATGCACTTCTATGCATGGAAAAAAGGTCTTAAGACAGGTATGTACTACTTAAGAACAAGAGCAGCTGTAAATGCAGTTCAGTTTACAGTTAAGAGTAATACAACTGAGCCAACAAAGAGCGTTGAGGATAATGCAGCGGCAATGGTTTGCTCAATCGATAACCCTGAAGATTGTGAGATGTGCGGGTCTTAAAAAATATTTTAAGAATTTAAAATATAACACTGGGCCTTCAAAAGAAGGCCTTCTTTTTTGGAGAAATAATGGAAATAAGCAGATGGGAAGAAGCCTGGGATAAAAGAAATATTGGCTTTCACCAAACTGAATATAATAAACTAATGGTTGAATACTTTGATGACAAAGATCTAAACGGTAAAGTTGTTCTTATCCCGTTAGCAGGCAAAACAAGAGATATCATCTACTTTCTTGATCGTGGAGCTAAAGTTATTGCCATTGAGGTAGTAGAAAAAGCAGTAGAAGAATTCTTCGCCGACAACAACATAAACTACCAAAGAAATGGAAATATCTACCAAGCTACAAATCTGGATTTCTACTGTGATGATTTCTTCAAGGCAACAAGTTATGTGGAAGAAGACATTGACTATGTCTTTGATCGCGCTAGCAATGTAGCACTACCTGGAACGATGAGACTTAAGTACTATGACATAATCTCTGAGCTCGTTAATGATAAAACAAACATTCTCATCATAACATTTCATCACGATGGCCCATTAGATTTTGGACCTCCCTTTTCAATACCTTTTGCTGAGATTAAAGAAAACTATAAGAGAAATGGTATAAATATGAGTTATGTCATCTATGATAATATGAAAATGGAAAGTCAGAAATATCAAAATGCAGGTATTTCACATGTTGATCGAATTAAGTGGACGAGAATATAGTTCTAAATATAGTTGCGCTTCTTAAAAATAAGAATCAAAAAAGAGGGGGCTAAAGCCCCCTCTTATATCATTTGAAATTAATATCAACTTTACTTTATTTTAAGAAGTGATGGTAATGGCAAAATAGAACCTTTCACGTATTGCGATTTAACGACAAAGTTCTTATTTTCTACCTGTACGTCAGCTATATCAATTCGTGATTGAGAGATCGCATCACCCAGAGAAACTGACTTAGATAATAATGCAGCTCTTACTGCTCTGTCAGTATTAACGATACCACTAGATTTTACTGCATCTGCCAGAAATGATTTTTTATCAACAGTTCCCATTAGAATTGTTTTAACTTCTTTCGGAGAAAGTTCAGGGTTTGTGTCAAGTACCTTGCCCGCAACACCTGCTACGAAAGGAGCTGCTTGAGAAGTTCCAGAAACCTCAATATAATTGTTACCTGGAGCAGCTGAATTAATACCTACACCTGGAGCAGCTACTTCAACCATCGATTTTCCATAATTTGAAAAAGGAGCAATTGATACTTGATCAATTGTTGCAGCAACAGCTAGAACATTATCGGCCTTAATATTAGCTGGACTTGTACCAAATTCATCATTATTAAGACCATCATTACCAGCTGCGTAAACAAATAAAGTTTTAGGTGCTGCATCTACAATTTTTTTACCGTTAGTTATGAGTGACGAAATAAAATACTTTGCATATTTTTCTACTTGTGCTGCATCTGGCTCACCTCTAGTTATTGCTTTATATACAGTTTCAACAATCATTTTAGCTTGGGGATATCCTGTACCAAAAGAACCGTTCATAACTCTTGCACCATGATCACCAAGGTAAAAAGAGATTTCTTCTAATTGAGTCATCTGTTGATTAGCAACCATATCGATACCGGCCTTAACAAGTTTTTCAATCAGGTTCTTATCTTGTAACTGAAGCTTCGTTAATTCTTGTCCAGGAAGCTTAACTTCTGTAGGAATTAGTTTAATGGCTAGAATTTTTGCCGCTTCAGACATTCTCGCAGAAATACCAGCAACATGAGTGCCATGCATAAAATTACCATAAACAGTAATCCTCTTAATAAATTCCTGATCCTGCACAATCGTTCTCATCCAAGTTAGTTCTTCTTGAGTTGCTTCTCCACGCATTGCTTTAGCTTGAATCATGAAGAATTGTCTTATATCATCATTTAGTGTTCCAAGGTAAGAGTAGTCAATCACTTGATTATTGCCTTCTGCGAAGTTCCATCCATAAATATCATCTTGATATCCATTTCTATCTTCGTCTCTGTTATTATTAGGAATTTCAGCAGAATTAATCCATGCTTTAGGTGCGATGAGATCATGCTGCATATCTGTTCCAGAGTCAACAATTGCAATAGTCGTTGCAAAAGTTGGGACACTTAAAAGAGCTATTAATGATGTTATAATCGATTTTCTCATATAGGCCTCCTTGCTTATACTGAGTATATAAAATTATTTTATTCAAATATTTTTATAGACTGTTTAACAAAAGTAAATAAACATTTTTATTAAAGAATATTACATTAGGATTTTAAATTGAAAAAAATACTTATTACCAAACCAATATTGTCGGATTACAAAAGTCTTTTAAATTGTTTTAATGTAAAAATATGGGATGAAGATAGTGACGGAATTCTTGATTATCAAAGATTGAAAGAAATTATACCTGAATATGACGGAATTATTTCTATGCTTAGTAATAAGCTTGATCGTGAACTTCTGTCTCAGGCCAAGAATTTAAAAATAATTGCGCAGTATGCAGTAGGTGTAAACAATATTGATCTTGAATATTGCCGAGATAATAACATTACTATTTGTCACACCCCTGATGTTTTAACGAAGGCAACAGCAGAGACTGCATTTTGCCTTTTAACAAATATTGCCAGAAATATTCAACCGGCTGCAGCCAATGCAAGAAGTGGTCAATGGAAAGACTGGGAACCATTAGGATTCTTAGGTAAGAGTATGTTCGAACTAAAACTAGGAATCATCGGTGCCGGAAGAATAGGCCAAGAGTTCGCAACTTTATGTAAAAATGCATTTAACATGGAAATTTTTTATTATTCACGAACAGATAAAGTTCAATTTGAATATCAAGTCGGTGCGAAAAAGTTATCGCTTGATGAACTACTTAAAACTGTAGATGTGGTATCTCTTCATTGTCCTCTGACAGATGAAACAAAAAATCTTTTAAATGATAGAACATTCTCTTTGCTAAGAGATGATGTAATGATTATTAACACTGCAAGAGGTGAAGTTATAGATCAAAAAGCGCTTCTAAAGTTTCTCAAAAACAACTCTCGTGCAAAAGCTGGTCTCGATGTAACGACACCAGAACCACTGTCTCCACAGCATGAACTTTTTAACGTCAAAAATTGTCTTATACTTCCTCATATAGGCTCAGCAACATATGAAGCTAGGTCTGAAATGAGTCAAATTGTCTGCAATAGTTTGTTAAAATTTTTTAACAATGAAGAACTAAAATATATTCTAGACACTTAAAATCATTCAATTAACAAATTTTTATTTTTAAAATAAATTTATTGTCGTATCATATTTATAATATTACTAAGTGTTGTAAATGGGGATGAGTTATGAAACATTCGGTATTAATTGTTGATGATTGTGAAGATACAAGAAACCTTTTCACAAAAACACTCGACAACTCATATGAAGTAACAACAGCTGCAACTGCAGAAGAAGGACTAGGAAAAGCTTGGCAACTAAAACCTCATATTATTATTTTAGATATTATGCTTGACGATGCCAGTGGATACGAGCTCTGCAGCCAGATTAAGTCGGTCAATGAATTAAAAGATACACCTATTATTTTTATCTCTTCAAAGACAGGTTCCAATTCAAGAATTACTGGTTACAAATTAGGAGCTGTTCATTATTTAGAAAAACCATTCGAGCCAGAAGAGCTAAAAGCAGTAGTACATACAATCTTAGAAAACTTAAAAACTGAGTCAGTACTTGAAACAATTGACTATAGTGATATCTCTCTTAACATACCTTCACAAGAAGTTGCGATTAAAGGAGAAAAAGTACATTTTACGTCTTCTGAATTTAAAATAGTTCATCTTTTACTAAAAAACTCTCAAAGAGTACTATCGAGAGAGTCAATCTTAAATCATATCGCTCCAGACAATCACAAAGTTAACGACCGAATGATTGATACCTATATCTCATCAATACGAAGAAAAATTAGACAATCAAATTTTGCAATTAAGTCTGTCTATGGTGAAGGTTATAAGATTATTCAACTTGCTTAGCTTCACTTTGAGCAAATCTTAATAATAAATTGCTAAAATAAACACATTTTTGTTTTTAAATAAAATTATGAAAACTAATATTATCATCGTCGATGACAGTTTAGATTATGCAACCCTCCTCTCTCATTGCTTCCTAGACAGGGAAGACATTTCTGTTATTCTTTTTAGTGATTCATCAAAGGCTCTTGAATATTTACGTGACACGAATAAACATAAAGATACCTTAGTTGTAACGGACATTATTATGCCAGGCTTAAATGGTATCGAATTTATCAGTGAAGTAAAAAAAATAAGTAAAGAATTTAAAGTTTGCTTTTTAACTAATTGCCGCGACTCACAAGTAATTGAAAATGCTTTTAGCATCGGTGCATGTGACTATATCTTAAAAGATAGAACTAAAGATGAAATTGTTTATAAAATAAATTTAATTATTGATAATGACCTAAAAGAAACTCCTGAACACATTGAAGTCTATGAAATATCAGAAGTTCTACCCTCATATGAGTTAATAAAAACATCAGATAGTGAACTTGTCATTTCAACTTCAGAAGAAGTAAGCGTCAACTCCATTGTTAAATTACCAAACACAAATGTTTCAAAATTTTACAAAGTAGAAAATTGTGAAATAGACGAAGGTAGAACTAAAATAACCTGCAAGGCAATTTAGCAAAGATCGTTATATTTCCTAAAGTAGGAATTAAGCAAAAAGAAAACAAATATCATGACAATTATCGTTCGATAAAAACTACTATTATCTTTTTCATCTGATTTCAACTCAGTATCTAATATCAATGTTCCACAACTGCCACCATCCGTACCAGTTGCTTCAACGCTTGAAGCAATGGGTGATAAATCATTTACAATATCACCTTCATCATACTCGTAACTATCATCCCTAATAATGTATTGCGCAGAAATATAAATTGCATAAGGGTTGATCGTTCCAGAACTACACCCACCATACAAGCAAGAAATCTTCTTAGCTCCTTCAGTTAAAAGACCTTTAACCTGCTCACTTGTAATTTCACTATTAATTCCCATTACACCTGCAGCAACAGCACTAACAAATCCAGCAGACATAGAAGTTCCACTAAGACTTATATATGAATCAATACCTGCTTTAGTCGAACCAAGGTTAGAAAGAGAATATATATTATCACCTGGTGCATAGATATCGATACTACTGCCATAATTAGAAAAAGTAGATTGTCTAAGATTAGGATGACTAGAGCCTATTCTAAACACACCACGACAATTTGAAGGAGTATAAGCACCTGTATCAATACTTGCTCCATCATTTCCCGCTGAAACAATGACAACACTTCCCTGATCATTTGCAAAATCAATTGCTTCCTGCATATATTGGCTACAAGACCCTAGACCACCAAGACTAAGATTATTAATTTTTGCTCTATCAGTATTAGTACCTAGGCCAGAAACCGTTCCACCAGCAGCGTATCTAATTGCATCAGCAATATCAGAAGTCCGCCCTCCACAAGGACCAAGTACACGTAGCGGAAGTATCTTTACATCATCATTCATTCCAGTAACTCCAATAAAGTTTCCAGAAACTGCAGCAATGATACCTGTGACATGTGTTCCATGCCAAGAGCTTGTCGTACCTACTGATCGACAATTACCCTGACCATAATCTCCTTCATCAACGGGATCAAAGTCCCGACCATCACCATCTCTAGAATTACTAAGATCAGTAATAAGATCAGCACCAGGTAATAAACGCTCATTAAGATCTTCATGGTATAGAATACCAGTATCAACAACTGCAACAATTACTTCATCTCTCTTACCTTGAAAGTTTTTAGCCTTTGAAAAAGATGAATCAAGATAAGTTCCATAAACCCATTGTTCGCTTAGCAAAGGGTCATACTCGACACTTTCATGTGCATGGAGCAACACATCCTTTTCAATATAAGAAATTGCCTTAGCACTTGATGCTACATTAATTAATCGTCGTGGATCTTTAGCAACTGCTTCAGAACTACCATCCTGATATTTAATAATGTAGTTTGCACTTGTAGAAATACTTATGACTAAGCATAACAATATAATACGCATAACTTCTCCTTCCATGGAAAAATGCACATGAGAGATCCTTCTCTCTTCTTGATTAAATACAAGCAGTTATTATGCCAATTATGTGTATTGTAAGACCGTGATAATAGGCATAGCAGAAACCAAGAAACTTGGTTGGTGACTTAATTATACCACTAAAGTGACACTATAGAACTGATCCATTAAATTGGTGTCGTTAACATTTCAAAAATGAATCTTCCCTTCAAATTCGTTGTTAACACTCTAGCAAATACAACATTCATGACAATTTACACACATGATTTCTCGCTGCCCAGAAAACTGACT
>CAWUIU010000064.1:0-11785 GCA_963922285.1 uncultured Oligoflexia bacterium
CGATGTCAGTTGTTGGATTAGAGAAGATAGAAGTTCTAAAAAAGATTGCTCTTGATATTAATCCAGAGGCTCAAATAGAAATCTTTACAAAGGGAATTAACCAAGAAAATATTGATGAATTCTTGTCTGGTGTCGATATTGTATGTGATGGTATGGATTTGTATGCAAGTGATTTAAGAACGCCACTGTATGAGAAAGCGCACAGGAAGGGGCAATTTGTCATAAGTGCTGGACCCTTTGGGATGGGTACGTCAGTCATGGCATTTCACCCAAATAAAATGAGCTTCAATGATTACTTCGATCTTAATAAAGATGCTCTTACTGTGGAGGCAAAAATAATTCGCTTTCTCGCAGGAATGTCACCTAAGCTCATGCATAAAAAATATGTAGCCTATCCAGAAGCTGTTGATCTATTTAATGGTCGACTTCCTTCCCTTCATACTGGTTGCTATGCAGCCAGTGCCGCACTAAGCTCTGTGGTTTTAAAAATTGTTTTAAATAGGGGAAAAGTTCTCTATGCTCCGTATGGATATCAAATAGACTTCTATTTAAATAAGTATCGAAAGTTCTGGCGCCCATTTGGCAATCGAAACTTTCTACAAAAGTTGTTGATCAAAGCTCTTCATCATAAATTCGAAGTTAAAGAGCTTTGTTAATAAATCGTACTGCTTTATCGACATAATGAGGACTATATTAGCTTTGTTATCTTTTTCAACAACCTTCGCTAATGAGCATATTCATGTCGTTTATGGATTAAGTACTCATATTTAAAGAGCGTGGGTACAGGTGCTTTAGCTATGTGTAAGACAGTAAATGAAGAGAGTGGACTAGTATTTAGTGAAGTTAATTTATATCGCTTTAAGAAGTAAGGTAATACAGTTGGCTTTGTTGAGGAAGCATTTTTAATTAGAATAATTGAATTCTACATAGCATAGAGTTAACATTTGATATCTAAGGTATGTCAAATAGAGACTTTATTACTACAATCATCAAAATAATTCCAAAGATTTTTTTTAATTTTCGTTGAGAAGTCTTATGTGAGTAACTTGTTCCAAGATTTGCTCCAAATGGAATGGTAAAGAGACATCCAATCAGTGCTGGTAGATATAGAAAACCGAAACTATATGGTGCAAGTCCTGCTACACCTAGGCCGTTATAAATGTATGAGCCGACTCCCATTATGGAGATCGGTATACCTAAAGCTGCCGAAATAGATACTGCTGTTTTTAGATGAAAGCCACGCCAGGTAAGAAAAGGAATACTTATCGTTCCTCCACCAATGCCAAGAATAGAAGATTTTATACCAATGATTAGGCCGACAAATGTATATAGTAAATTGCTAGTACACTTCTCTTCACTTGAATCACTTCTATCAATTAACATCTTTATCGAAACGATAGCTACATATATGACAAAAAGAAGCTTGAGTGTCGAATGGTTTAGATACGTCGAAAGATAACCTCCAAGGAGGGAACCGACTCCTGTTGGAATAGCCAGTTTAAAAAAAATATCTTTTTTAAGTGTTTGTTTTTTATTATGGAAAAAAAGCGAACTTGATACATTAAAAAATATGATACCTAGGGATGTCGCTATCGCTTGATGCATAATGAACTCATTGCTTATGCCTTGGAGTTTAAAAGAAAAAAGTAGCGTTGGTACTATGACCAGGCCTCCACCAATTCCAAATAGTCCAGCTAAGAAGCCAACTGCAAAACCTAAGAGTAGATAAGCTGAAATGATAATGATGATACTCACTGAACTATCTTACTGAAAATATTGACATATGCATATTGAAAAAAATTTAAACGCGACGCGTTTCTTTGAAATTCTATTTACATGCTTTATAAAATATAAGATTAAGATCTTGTATAAATCTTTGGAGGCCTTATGAAATTAGTTATTTGCATGCTAATGGCTAGTACATGTTTAGCAACTACATTTGTAACTAGTGAAAACTTTAATTTTGAAACAAGATCTAACTTTGTTATTGAGCAAGAGCTTACAATCGATATTGTTTCACATGATAGAGACTTTAATGATGATATGTCAGTTGCAACAATTCTTGTTAATAATAATGAAGCAAAAGTTAAGACAAAGTTCGAAAGAAATGGGCAAAATAATTACGATCAATTTCAATCAGTTTTCTCTGCAGAATTATTTACGAAAACGCTTACTGCAGGAATACCTTGCCTAGATGAGGAAATTGTAACATATAAAATTGAGTTTGAAGAAACGACGACAAGAGATCCAGATGATGAAGATTCATTAAAAGCTATTTCTCTAAAGGCTGAGAGATATTATTCTTGGGATGTATGTCACGACTTTAATCCTCAAACAGAAACTATAAACTACGTAATTAAATAAGAAAGGGAGAATTAAGCTTCCTTACTTATTTCTCTTTATCAATCTGAATTAGAATAGCTGGTAATATAATTAGATCTGATACAAGTGCCAAAGTAAGAATTAAAGAACAGTAAATTCCAAACTTTTGATTAGGTATAAATTGACCAAAAACAAATAGTCCAAATGCAAAACAGAGTAAGAGCGTCGTCAAAATAAGAGCTTTTCCAGTTTGATCAAAGGTCTTTTGTAGAGCCTAAATTATAGTGATACCTTTATTGCGCTTTATTTTATAGTTAGCAATAAAATGAATTGTATCATCCACAGCAATCCCAAGACATACAGCAAATACAATTACGTTCCCAATATTAATTTGATCTCCATTAAAGTACATCACACCACTCGCAATAAGGAGTGGCCATAGGTTTGGAATTAGAGATAGTAGAGCAAGTTTTAGGTCTTTGAACACAAATAGAAGAATAACAAAAATTATAGGTAGGGAAAGACTCATTGAGCGAATAAACGTTTCTACGACGAGGTCATTCACGCGATTAAAGATAGGAGACTGACCACCTTCTTTGACATCTAATCCAAACTCTTTAGCTTTGGCTAAGATTTCCTCAGTTTTTACAATCGCAGTAGAAGTATCTTTAACCTTCCACAAGGTTATTGCTCTAAATTTTCTGTTGTCGATACTGACTTGGTTTTTTAAGTCCATACCTTCGGGAAGTCCTAAAGTATATAGAAAGAGTAGATCGGCAACCGCACGACGTGTATCAGGAATTGTAAAGAGATCTCTTTTATCACCATTAAGTGTTTGGTTCATTTTTTTTATTATATTTAAGATAGAGACAACTCTGACAGTATCTTCTCGACTTTCGAGCCAAGTAATCATTTTATCTGCCTTTTTCAAAAAAGCAGGGTCTTTAATTCCATCTTCCTCGCCACTATCAAATACAAATTCGACAGAACGAGATCCTCCAAAGTGATGATGAATCATATCGAATGTTTTTTTTATATCCATTTCACTTGAAAAATACTCTATTGGGTCAGCATTAATTTTATTTTGAAGCCCATAGTAAGTCATCGTTATTGCAAGTAGTGGTGTAAGAGCGATAATCAATAAGCGATATCGTTTAACCTGATAGAGGAGTTTAGTGAGAAAAAGGGATGGTTCAGGTTTAACTTTTTTAAACTTAATGTATTTTAGGCACGGACCTAAAAAAATGTATGTGAAAACCCAAGCTAGCATTGTTCCTACTCCACTAAGAATTCCAAGGTCTCTAACGGGAGTAATCTCTGTTGTTGTTAGACTAATAAAACCAACAGATGTTGTTATTGAGGTAAGTAGAGTTGGGATGAAGTTTTTTACAAGTGAACTTATGGCAGCTTCTTTTCTTGATTGGTTTTCAAACAAGTAAAAATGTCGGTATCCTATAAGTACATGGATTGAATCTGCTAAACCAATTGCAATCAAAATTGCAGGTACCGCAGAAAGTATATTGTTAAACGTAAGTCCTAGATAGCCTTCTATTCCAAAGGTTGTGGAAATACTCAAAAGAATTAGCGCAAAAGGATAACAAATAGCATGAAGCGAGCGGAAAAAAGCAATAAGAATGATGACCAAAATTATAAAGACTATTGGGAAAACAAGGGCCATGTCTCGATCAGAAGCTCTTTTAAGAGACTCATTAATATAGGCGACACCAGTGATGTGTACTTCATGACCTAGGTCTGTATATTTTTGTGCTAATGCTTCAGCTTCTTTAGTAATTTTTGTATAGGGAGGGTTAACTTCATAAGTTCTTAGAAAACTTCGAATATAGAGAAGTTTTTGATCTTCTGATATAAAATTATTTTTAATTTGTTCGTCTTTTAGAATATCACTTTTCCGGCGATCAATCTCAGATTGTAGAGGAGCTACATCTTGATCGTATAATGGGGTGATATTTATATCGTCTTCATCCGATTCAATCCAATTGTAGTTGTACAGAGATTCAACACGAACAACATCTGTAATGTTCCACATTTGGTCAGTTATTTTTTTCAGAGGAATAAATGTTTTCTCATCAAAAACACCACTATTATTTTTAATGATAATATCGATTGTTTCAGAACTTCCAAACTTTCTTTCATATGCATTAAGATCGAGAATTCTCTGGTCATTTTTATCGAGCCATATTTTGACAGAAAAATTGCTCTTAATCTTGATCAATCCATACGATAGAGAGAAAAAGAGAAGGACTGAGATAAGTAACCAAATCTTAGGGTTGTTTACTATATGATTTGCATATCGATAAGCAAATTGCTCTAGCTTCTTCATTTCATTTCCAATGGTTTTAAATAACTAAATTTTATCTTCACACGAATAATCTGGCACTGTTTTTTATATACCTGAGTTTAATCGTCGGAAAAGTGCTTATATTTGGTCTTGGTGAGTAAATAATTATAATGTAAAATTTAAAAAAGTTTTCAGTATTTTTATTAATGAATTTTTCACTGGTGTATAATGAGTCGAATACTATTAGTAGATGATGAGTTTGAAATTCTTGAAATTTTAGAAACTCTCATATTATCAGAAATTAATTGCGAGATTGTTAAAAGTGTAAGTGGGAACAAGGCAATCGAAGAGTTAAAAAAAGATCAAAAGTTTGATCTCATATTATCTGATTATAATATGACAGATGGAAATGGGGCAGATCTTTTTAACTATAATGTTCAAAACTCAAACTTACCCTTTATTTTTATAAGTGGTGGATACCTAGAGGATTATGACGATGTTCAAAACTTTTATGAAGTGAACTCACAAAACTTTTATATTCATAAGCCAGTTAATTTCGAAGTCCTTCTTGAAAGAATAGAGCTGTCACTTGGAAGTGGAGTAAAGAACAGAATTTCTAAAGTGAAAGAAGATAATTCTGAACAAAAATACAGTTCTCTTATGTACTCTTTCGTTAAAAACTACGATATTACAAAATATGAAGTCTTTTTAAAGTTGAATGATGAAAAATTTGTCAAAATTAAAAATGCGGGGGATAGTAATAAAGAAGAGCTTGAAAGATATGAGGACAAGGTCAAAAATATATATTATATGAAGACGCCTGACTTTTGTAACTTTCTAGAAATAGTCATGAAAGATCATATTAAAAATGTCGTCGAAAGTCCGGCTAAAATATCAACGGTCGAGATCTTAGGAAGCAGTTTAGAAATAATGCATGAAAGCCTTACGCACCTAGGGATGACTGAATCTCAAATTAAGTTAGTAAATTCAACTGTAGAAAAATCACTTGATATTTTAAAGAAGGAGTCGGTGCTAAAAGATAGGGTTGAGTTATTTCTTAAATCAAAAGGTTATTATGTTTCACATTCTCTGACTGCGGCACATTTGTGTTACTTAATTGCTACTAAGATGGAAATTGCAGATGAAAAAAATTTAAAAAAGTTTGTGATGGCCGCCATTCTACATGATATAACTTTGGCAGACTCCGACCTGTGTCAGGTGTATGATATCAGTTCAGAACTCTACGAAAGTTTAGACTTAGCAGATAAAGATAAAGTATTAAATCATGCTACAGAGTGCTCAACAGTTTTGGATAAGGTTGATAGTATTCCCGTGGATGTTATTACGCTTGTAAAAGAACATCATGAATGGCCAAACTCAGGGGGCTTCCCATTACAAAAATCCTCAAGTAGTCTTTTTAAATTGAGTACAGTGTTTATTGCTTCTCTTCATTTCGCAGATCATATTTTTCATCGTGGAAGTTCACTTGACTCTCTTCTTGAGTTTCTCAATCACTTAAGGGAAGTAGGCTTTAACGAAAAACAAACAGAATCAGCCTTTGAAGCAGTAAAGAAAATAGTTAGACTAGTCTAGACTTATTGGATACCAATAAAATTCATACCATTTTTAACAGCTGTTTCTTCCATAAATGGAAGCTTAGTATTGATGTTGTATTTTGCACCATCTAAATTACAATTAATAAACTGAGTCGTTGAAAGATCTGAATTTGAAAAATCTACATTTGTTAGATCACAGTTTTCAAAGTACGTGCCTCTAAGTTTTGACCAACGTAAGCTTGCATTTTTAAAAACTGAATCTCTAATCACAGACTCTGAAAGATCAGTAAATTCAAGGTTACTACTTTCAAAATTAGCAGTATTGAATTTATTCCCTTTTAAATTTGACCAAGTAAAGTCAGCACTGTGAAGATTTGTGTGATCAATTGATGCACTTTTTATGTTGCACTTTCTAAACTGTGAACCAGAAAGATCTGAGTCTTTAATCGATATTTTATTAATACTTGAATTATCAAATAGGCTTGAAACGATTCGCGAAGAACTAATGAGCTTAAGATTTTTGTTATTTTGTAAGTTAACCTTATCTTGGTTCTTTTTCTTAATAGCTGTAAACGACTGATTTTGTGTTCTCATATTATACCCTCTTTAAACAAAATAATGTTACACGTATAATCAACCATTTTTAAAGCTTTATATTTGCTGATTCGGAAATTCCGATGTAAATAATGCTATGAATTGGAATCATCTGTACTGTTTTTATGAGGTTGCAAAGTCTCGTTCAATTAAAGAAGCATCGAAAAATATGAGTCTTGCTGCGTCAACTGTTAGTGAGCACGTTAAAAACTTTGAAAATAGTTGTGGTCTTGAACTTTTTGATCGGTCTAATAGGGATTTAAAACTCACAAGGGATGGAGATCGCTTCTTTCAATATGCGAAAAAAATGTTTTCAACTGGAAAGCGACTGGAAGACCTTATAACATTTCGCGGTGTGGCAGGTTATGATGTTAAAGTTGGAATTGAGCATAGTCTTTCAGGAGAGTTCTCAGATGAACTTATCGCCAAGTATTGGCAAGGTTATTCTAAGTATGGACTTGTTGAAACGACGCGATTAAAAAACCCTTCTCAGGCTATGCAGTTTTTGGAACACGATGTTGTTGATATCGCTTTATCTACTTTAAAGGTCTCGGACGAGCATATTGAATGTGTTGAAATAGCTCATTTTGAAAGTACATTATTGTGTAGTAATCTCAAATATGAGGTTTTTAAAAGTAAAGCAGACCTTGTTAGTAAAGTTCCGATTGGTGTTTATGGAAATAAAGACATTATGAAAAAGAGCTTGAGAAACTTCTTGGCCATCAATAATTTGTCTGCTCGAGAAGTCTATCATAGTGATCACCGAGATTTTCTTTACAAAGTTGCTCAAGTAGATGAGACGGTTGTGTTCATGAATAAGCTTAAGGGTGAAGAGATAGAGAATATGTCTGAGGTTCCAGGTCTAGATAAAATTGAGTTTCCAATTTATGCATTATATAAAAAAGAAATGAATAATCTTCTTTATATCCAGGAATTAAAAAAATTAGTTGATCCAAAAGATCTAGAGAATACTTCATATCAATTGTAAACAAAAACAGTTCTCTAATGACAAAAGAGGAGATGAAAGATGAGTGATTATTTAGATTATTTCAAATCTGAAAATCCTATTGAAATATTTAACAGTTGGATAGGAAAGGCAGATGAAATTGAAGAAAACTCTCGTGCATTTACTTTATCAACAATTGGTCTTGATGGGTTCCCAAATGCGAGAACATTGCTTTTAAAAGAATTTGTTGATGGAGAATATATCTTTTACTCGAACTACAATTCCGTAAAAGGAATTGAGATTGAGAAAAATAATAAGGGTGCAATCACTTTTTATTGGCATAAGTCTGGGCGACAAGTTCGAATCCAGGGAAGTCTGACCAAGATATCTCAAGATAAATCGAGATGCTATTTTCAGTCAAGAGCACTTGAGAGCCAAGCTGCAAGTGCTTGTTCAAATCAAAGTGAAGAAATTGACTCGCGATACGATTTAGAAAAAAAATTCCAGAATACTTTATCTCGAGCTGTAAAAGGAGAAAATATATATCCAGAAAGTTGGGGTGGATATGTGTTAACACCATCAATTATAACATTCTTTATCTATGGTGATCATCGTCTAAATGACCGTTTCAAATTCAGTAAAAATAAAAGTGGAAATTGGGATTGTGTAAGACTTCAGCCTTAGTTTTTTGCTTTTTTTGAGTCTGGAAAGTCACGCTGGTTACTTCTTTGGAGGACTGAATTATTCATATACTCTTTTCGTTAGAAGATGCTTTTGTGCCCGGTGCAGCGATAGAGTACAATATAGAAATAGAGACTTTTATGGCGGGGCTAGGTCTTCGTTGACTAATGTTTCTAGAATAGATCTTATCAAGAGGGTTGATAGTCAAAATATTAGTATAAGTCTAAAACCTGATTTTAGCGTCCAGCTTATTACTAAAAGTTATGTCAGTTGTTATATTTGGGGGAGGTTATAATTATAAATTCCTCGATAGAGTCAAATTGGTCTATAAATTTATTGATTTTTAATTATTTCTTGGGTGCACTTGCTGGCATCCGAGTACTAGGAAGCTTATGAAGGCGAACCATTTTTGGGGTGAGACCTCCAAGCTTTTCAAGAGTATCGTACATAACATTGTTGATCGTTTGAAGTTCAACAAGTTCTTGCTGAAGCTTTCTGTTATCCGATAGCGCATGTGAGAGCTGACCTATAACATCATTCAAACTCTTTTGACTTTCATCAAGCTTCTTTGTCTTGACAACGTTATCTGATTTGTATCGACGTATTTCAGCCTCTTTCTTTAAAAGATCATTGATAATAGCTTTCTCTGTGTTTTTGGCCGTAGCTGAGAAACTGATTGATATTAAAGTAAAAAGTAGAGCAGTATTCATAAATTCTCCTATGCTATTTTATCTATCGGCAATAAGAATTAGAAATTTACAAAAAAAAGCCCTACTATAAAAGTAAGGCTTAGTGTCTAAGTATTTCGAATAATTAGATTAAAGATTTGAGTTTACGAAATCCCAATTTACAAGATTCCAGAATCCTTCAATGTATTTAGGGCGAGCGTTTCTGTAGTCTACATAGTAAGCATGTTCCCAAACGTCAATCGTTAAAAGAGCTGTTTGTCCATTAGTCATTGGAGTTTCAGCATCATCAGTATTAACGATCTCTAGTTTTCCTGATGAATTCTTTACGAGCCAAGTCCAACCTGAAGCAAAGTTTGTTGCTGCTGAATTAGAAAATTCTTCTTTGAATTTATCAAAAGAACCCCAAGTTTCATCGATAAGAGCAGCAACATCACCTGTTGCGGCCCCACCAGCGTTAGGTGCTAGACAGTTCCAGTAAAAAGTATGGTTCCAAACCTGAGCAGCATTATTGAAAAGTCCACCTGAAGCTTTTTGAATTATTTCTTCAAGAGTTAAGTTTTCAAATTCAGTCCCTTTGATTCCAGCGTTTAACTTTGTAACGTAAGCATTGTGGTGCTTACCATAGTGAAAGTCGATTGTTTCAGCTGAAATGTGTGGAGCAAGTGCATCCTTTGCCCATGGTAATTCTGGTAATTTGTGTTCCATTTTATTCTCCTCGTGAAAACGAATAAATTTGCTCTATTCTAGCCAAACTATAGATAGGTTGCAAATTAGAAATATTAATCAGGCGGATATATATTTCCTCTATTTTTTTTCTTGGTGCATTAATTAATCAGTAATTCTTTTGACACGATAAGGCAGTATGAAAAGAATTATTCTCATATTATTATTGTCTGTTTTTTGTTCATCTAGCTTTGCTAGTAAGTGGGGAAAGAGAGGTGGTCTTATCTCGCCTAAGGCTGATAGGAGTAGTTCATGGCTATCTTTAGGAAAGTCTGAATCTGAGTCTATTAATGAACTTTTAAAAATTATTGCAACTTCTGGAGATGGGGATAAGCTTGTTTTAAGAGCACGCATGAAAGCACGAGAACAGGACATGCTACTTATAGAGTCAATTAAGGTGGGTGATGTATCTTTGACTGATACGACATTGATTAGACGCTTTTCTCCATCAGTTCCTTCGCAGGTGGAATACCGCTCCAAGAGTATTGTTTATTTAAATAGAAATTTAAATATTAGAGATGCTGTTTTAGATCTAAGTCATGAGTTAACACATTTTGTTTTTAAGAAAACATTCAATCCATATAAAGATACTTTTTCAGCTAAAGGTTTTTTAGCTGATACAATTGAGTCTCGAGGAGGAGAGGTTGATGCATTTATTATGGAGTGTCAGGTAGGCTATCAAGTGTTTGGCACTAATCATTTATCCGAGCAATGTATGAATATTCTCAAGAATGATGGATCTTTTTCGAGGAATAAGGCGATTCGTGAGTTTTATAAACTAGGCTTAAATTATGATGATTTTCTCGATCGTGCTTCAAAACTTAATTTAAATGTTAATCATTTACCTATAAGTCGTGAAACTGAAATGCTGGTCTCTTCGGCCTGGGGAGCACCATATCCAAATGCAGTTTTGGAGGAATATGAGACAATTATGTCTAAGGTATGTCGTAATGACAAAAAGCGTCTCTCATATATTGAAGCTAACGAGGGCCGTTTTCCTGCTTCAGCTCCGAGAAGATATAAAACAATGCTAGCTGACTTTAAGAAGCGTTGTGGGCACTTTATCCGACTATAATCCTTGTTTTTGTGCATCTTGTCCTTAGCTTGTGCGTAAAAAAAATCCAACTTTTTTCATCTCTTTTACTCCGCCTTTCGTTGACTAAAACAGGCTATCTAGGTAAAAATATAGGCAAACAAATTATTAGTTACTAAGGAAATCTGAAATGCAAGATAGCGTTGTTCTAATGAAAGTTGATGACTTTCTAAATTGGGGACGTAAAAACTCTCTATGGCCTATGACATTTGGACTTGCTTGTTGTGCGATCGAAATGATGGCAACAGGTGCTGCCAAGTACGACCTTGAAAGATTTGGTTGTGGAGCGTTTATGGCAACTCCAAGAAGAGCTGACTTAATGATTGTTGCTGGAACAGTAACTCTAAAAATGGCTCCAAGAATCAAAACTCTCTATGAGCAAATGGCAGAGCCAAAATACGTTATCTCAATGGGATCTTGTGCGAATAAGGGGGGACCTTACTGGCAACATGGATACCATGTTTTAAAAGGTGTTGATGAAATTGTCCCTGTTGATGTTTATGTTCCAGGATGTCCTCCTCGACCAGAAGCTCTTATTGAAGGGATCATGACGTTACAAAAGAAAATTGCTAACGAGAGACTATTAAGAAATAAGTGGGTTAAGCATGCATAATACACAAGACGTACTCGACTTTTTAAAAGCTAATGTACCAGCTGCTAACGCTACAACTGAGGCTGATGTTGCAGGTGATATTCCTGTTATCGTTGATGGTGGAGCGATTAAAGATGTTTGTTTTGCTCTAAGAGACGATGCAAACTTAAAGATGGATACTCTTCAACTTGTATCTGGTGTTGACTACGAAAAGCATATTGAAGTTTGTTACATGCTTTGTTCATTTGTAAAAAACACTGAAGTTATTATTAAAGTTAAACTTGATAAGC
>CAWUIU010000065.1:0-11760 GCA_963922285.1 uncultured Oligoflexia bacterium
TCATAGAAAGCAATTTGGCTAGACATCATTCCTACTGTTAGCATTCTAAGAGCCAGCAGATAGTTCTTTGCCATTGGATACTTGATAACAAGCTGCAAGCCTCTTTGTTGGCTCATCATAAATGGTTCAAATCTTAAGATAACTGTTGTATCATCTTCCGGGTTTAGTCTTACATCAACTTTATATAATTCTTGAGGTAGATATGCAGGAGCATCATGGCCCATAGTCGTGATAAGACCAGAAACGAGAATAGGATCAAGCATATCTTTATCCATTCCAAATAGCTCAATGCTAATAGGAAAGAAGAAATCATCAACACTTACGCTATTAAATAATGCAAATGGGTGAAGTACCGTCTTTAGGTCATAAATAGAGAGAACAATATCTTCTATGTAGCGAGCGATTAAGATCTCTTTAACTCTTTTATCAACTGATCTTTTTTCAACTAATTGCTGAACCCTTTTCTTAACTCTTTCAGATCTCTTAATAAAAGTTCTTAAACTTAGTACCTCATTATCAATATTTAATTCTACATCTGACTCAGAAACATCAATCTTAGAAATTTTTTCAATAATCTTATCAAGAAGACTCTGTCCTCTCTTACATCTTGTTGCAACAGGAGTGCTCTTTTGCTGACTTTCAACAGACATATAAGGATCATTTAAATCTTTTAAATTAAGAATACTGTTCAAGTATCCATAATATTGATCACTTTCTTTATTTGCGTAATTAGTTAATCCCGATCTTTCACTACCAACATGAACGACAAAGTCCTCATCTTTTGGTGGCTGAAAATTAACGACACTTGGGGTCTTACATAAATAGTCACCACGAATTGCAGTTCGAATAGCTCTCATCTCACGACTTAGCTTTTCAATAACTCTATCTTCATCACCTGATGCAGGAATTCGTGCAACAACTTGACCAAATGCCATTTGGAATGAGCAAAGATAAATAACAATTACTGATAATAGTTTTTTCATAATAATCCCCAATATATAGATATATAAGCAATAGAGATGCCAAATATAGGGACATAAGTGACCGATAAGTATATGATATTCAATGAGAACTTTGTAAAAATCAGGTAAAATCTATTCAATGTAAAAATAATTTACACTATAATAAACACTATGAATTATCTAGCTAAGTACACAATTTTACTATTCATTTGTCTATTTACCTTGGCAAAAGCCGAATATGTATTAATCGATAATGCAAAAAAAGAGTTCTATCAAAAGGCATTTTTAACAGCCCACTTCAAAGAAGAGATTTCGATTAAGGACAATATATCGAAGAATCCTATTAATAATAAACTTTTGAAAATTTATGACAAAGACAAAAAGTTTCTAGGCTATTTAAGAAATATCGAAACGACAACAGGCTGCGATGGTGCTTGTCTTCCAGTTATATTCACTCTCTTTTATAACCCTAAAAAAGAACTTACTAAACTGTTATCTAAACCAGGCCTAACGAAGAAATATCATGCACGATTCACAGCAAAAGATTACGAAAAACTAGATATAATACTCGCCTTGAATCCAGGTATTTTTTCTAAAGTTGGCCACCCTACAGAAATGGTTGATGTAATTAGTGGAGCAACAAAGAGCGAATATCAAGACTCGGTAGTCAAAGAAGCTGCCTATACGTCTTTAAGAGTGAATCTTTACAATCAAGACACTTTAAATATCTTAAAAAGCTTATAAGTAATTTACTTAAAACTCTTCAAGAGCTACTGAAAGCTTCAACAAGTGCATCAATGTATTTATATATTCTTTTAGGACTAGATCTCTTTGCATCAGAATAGCGATTTCTCCATTTGTATAATTAGCCGTTTTTCCTGTACATAGAACTCCTCTGTGCTTTTTAACCTGATACGCAACTTCTACTAAATCAGTTATCATTACATCAGCTCTCTCATTAATTTCATCCAAAACATTGTGATTCTTTGAATGAACTAATAATTTTGCTCGCCTAATATTATTCTTTACAAAAATCTCATTGGTTCCACTAGGATTAAAGATTAACTTGATATCCTTTCGATCAATTGAAGAAAGTGTACTGACTTTTTTTCCTCGACAATAATAGATTAAATTCTTCCAATTTGTTTCAACGAGTTTGACATTAAAATTTAATTCATTTGCCAATTTTTTTGCGAGTAGGACGTCTAATCCAGAAGGCTTTAGTTCTTTTCTATACGAAAAGGGAGGTTAATCAAAAATCATTCCTACGTGAATGGTTTGTGTTTACTTAATCTCATCAAGAAGAGAATCATTTGAACTTTGATAGCTCAAAAAAAAAGCCCAGTAAAACTGGGCTAAAAAGAATTATATAAGTTCAATTATTGACCTCTTAAATCTTTTCTTAAAATTTTACCAACATTTGATTTCGGAAGATCAGTTCTAAACTCATAAAGCTTAGGAACTTTGTAACCGGTCAGGTTTTCTTTACAGAAACTCTTTAATTCTTCCTCTGTTAAAGAACTGTCTTTTTTAACAACAAAGATTTTAACGACTTCACCACTTTTTGCATCAGGTACACCAACAGCTGCACATTCAAAAACCTTTGGGTGAGTGCAGATAACGTCTTCAACCTCATTTGGGAACACATTGAATCCTGAAACAAGAATCATATCTTTTTTTCTATCGACGATCTTGAAAAAACCTTCTTCATCCATTAAACCAATATCACCAGTTTTAAAGAATCCATCTTTTGTCATTACTTTTGCTGTTTCTTCAGGACGATTCCAATAACCATTCATGACCTGAGGTCCTTTGATACAAATTTCTCCGATTTCACCTACAGCAAGAGTATTTTCATCATCATCTTTAATACAAACTTCAGTCGAAGAAACTGGTAATCCGATTGAGCCATTATAATCAGGAAGATCCATTGGATTAATACATGCAGCAGGTGAAGTTTCCGTTAAGCCATATGCTTCAATAAGAGGTGTATTTGTAACTTCTTTCCAATGCTCAGCAACTGCTTTTTGTACTGCCATACCACCACCAAGAGTTAGCTTTAGTGATGAAAAGTTGATATCTTTAAAATCAGGGTTATTTAAAAGACCATTAAATAGTGTATTAACACCTGTAAAAGCTGTAAAATTCCATTTCTTAAGCTCTTTAACAAAAGCAGGTATATCCCTTGGATTGGTAATAAGAATATTTAATGCTCCAATGGTCGAAAATGTAAAACAATTCGCTGTTAGAGAGAAGATATGATAAAGCGGAAGAGGAGTAATAATAACCTCTTTTCCCTCTTCAACTAACGGGGAAATCCACGCTTTAGCTTGCGTTAAGTTAGCAACAATATTTCGATGCGTTAGCTCTGCACCTTTAGAGACACCTGTCGTTCCACCAGTGTACTGAAGAAAAGCTGTCTCAGTATTTTTAATCTCTACTGGAGAGAATTTAGACTCATCACCTTGATCAAGAGCTTTTAAAAATGGTGTCGTATTCTTAATCTTCCACGCTGGAACCATTTTCTTAACATGCTTAATAACTGCGTTAACAATAAGTGACTTAGGAAACTTTAACATGTCACCAATTTGCGTAACGAGTACATTTTCCACTGGAGTCTTATCAATAATTTCCTGAAGAACACTTGCTGAGTTTTCAAAAATAATAATTGTCTTTGAGTCTGAATCTTTCAACTGATGCTCAAGCTCTCTCGCCGTATAAAGTGGATTAACATTAACAGCAACCATACCTGCTCTTAGAATTCCAAAAAGAGCTACCGGATATTGAAGAATGTTAGGCATCATTATCGCAACACGATCACCTTTCTTTAAACCTAAATCGTTTTGTAAATATGAAGCAAACTTTCTCGATAAAAGATCCATATCACCATAATTTAGTGTCTTACCCATACAATGAAATGCCGGCTTATCAGCAAACTTTTCAAATGCTTCCTCAAGTATTTCTGGGATTGAGTTATATCCATCAGGATTAATCTCGTGAGGTACACCATCCTGATAATGCTTAAACCATGGTTTTTCCATAAAAAACTCCGCTTAAAAAAATATCAATAAATTCAGTCTTTAATCTTAAGGTAAATCCATCATAACTACAACTTATGGCACATTTCACTGATGCGCAGTGTCACCCGTTTTTCCTCGGTAAAACTTCTTGCAACAGATCCCTAACAATGTTAAAAGTTGAGCCAATTTCTCAGGATGTAAGAAATTACCACACACAATGAGGCCCTTTGAATGAAGGGCCAAATTTTTGCCTATGACTGAATTTAAACTAGAAAAAGAAGACTACTATTTGGATGAAAACGGAAACATGGTTTTCACGGAGCTTTTCTTACGAAAAAGAAAGTTTTGCTGTAAAAGTGGTTGTCGCCATTGCCCTTATGGATTTGGTACAGAAGTCGATGAAAATACTCCAACAGAACTAATGCAGCCCGACAATACAATTGCTGAGCCAAGCGCTGATGACCTGCTAGAAATATACAAAGACTTTGAAAACTAAGCAGCTTTCTTTTTACGATTTTTTTTTCTTAAAGTAATGATGAATTCAGTATTCTCAGAATCCTCGTTATATTCCAAATCTCCATGCATTCTAACCATTGCTTCTTTTGAGATGCTAAGGCCAAGTCCAGTCCCCTCTCCAATATCCTTAGTAGTAAAGAAGGGGTCAAATATTTTCTCCTGCAAGGATTTCGAAATTCCCTTTCCCGAGTCAGTTATAGATAACTTAATATTTTCACTACTAGTATCAACCCTCATTCTAATCCATTTATTCTCAAGGTTACTAATAGCATCCGCAGAGTTATTCACAATATTTGTAATGACCTGACATAACTCAACTTCGTTCATAAACGCACTTGTCCCTATAGGTATGTCGTAAATGAACTTAACTCCTTCGGTTGAGAGCTTTTGTTCAAAGTAATTCAGAGAGTCCGCAACAGCTTCGTTAAGTGATGAGACTTTTACTTCATCTTCTGAACCATCACGAGAAACTTTTTTCATATTGTTAATAATTTGAACAATTCTTTTAATGGCATTATCAACTCTTTCACTGTGTTTTTGCGAATCCTCTTGTAAGAGATCCGAATTTTCAGCTATTTTACGATTAAAATTCTTACAACTAGCTTGGATTATCGTGATTGGATTATTGATTTCATGAGCAATACCAGCCGCCATCTCCCCAAGAGAAGCAAGTCTTGTAGCATTTAGTGCTTTAGCTTCTTGTAGTTTTTTATCGACATTAGCCTTTTCTAACAATTCTTTATTCAGCTGATTTTTTTCAACCAAGTTTTTAAAGAGTACATCTACTTGTGTCTGAAGATTTGAGATTTCATCATTAAACTCTCTCTTACTATGAAATAAACTATAAGGAGCGAGGGCTCCAACATCAATTTTCTCAAGAGCTCTTGATGTTTTCACGAGATCACGGGTGATGACTCTCTCATAAAGAAATAAAAGAATGAATGTAACAAAGAATGTTTTCGATGCTTGCGTTGTAAAAATAATCAGAGCTTTCGTCATGACCTCTTTGAAAATAGTATAATTAGTATAAGTAATCGTTAGTTTTCCACCATAAGTGTTCGTTAAGTTAGTCCCATCAAAATAGAGATTATAAGTCTTTATATTTGATTTGAAATATTTTTCATATGAAAACTCACCGTCAGGAGCCTTTGTTTTTTGAAAAAGGACTTGCTTTCCATCGTCTTCAAAATGAATAGACTTTATCCCCTCAATTCTCATAAGATCATTCAGCTGAAGATCAATTAAAGAAGTATCGAGATTCCATAGTGATGATTTCAATGAGCCAATTGTTGTGTACTCAACTTCATTAATTGTTTTCTTTAACTTTTGCGAACCCAGATTAAATTCAATAAACAAAGTAATAAAAGTAAAGATCGTCGACATAACAGTACTTACAACAAGTGTAAGAATAATAATTCTGTTTTTTAACGGTCTAAATTTGTTCATAAAAGACTTTTCGGCTAAACAAAGAGTCTAGTTAACGTATATCCTTTACAATCTAAAGTTTTCACTTAACTTTACTTAATTGTTGTCTAGTTTTTATACACGTATGAATTTTTGACAATGCTGTCTCTAATTTTCAACTACTTAGAATTTGTATAATTGGCACATTCATTGCTCATCAAACTATAGATACGGAGGAACCATGAAAACGCTATCAATTGTACTAATAACAATCATAACAACTACAACATGGGCAATGAATATACGTTGCGAAACACCAAGACAAAATGTCGTTCTAAAAATCGAAAATAACAGATTAAAAATTGATGGTCGATTTCCAGCGGAGACTATGATCCAAAGATCAAAAGATAGAGGGGATTCGAAAACTATGATTTTCCATGTTTCCGGAGACAAGCACACTCTTCATATTGCTAATAAGAATAGCCCAAGTGAACTAGATGACTATATCAATATTAAATCAAGACAAGGTCACGAAATTACTTACCCAATAAATTGTCAAAAATATAAAATTAATTAATTATTTTTTCCAACGGAAGAGCTTGCGACTATTCACATCCTCTTCCTTTATTGGGATTTCAAAGCCTTCACAACCAGAGATTGTTTTAGACTTTTCCCTACTCACTCGAAAGAGTTCTTTCAATTCTACAAAGTTACTCTTTCTTGTATTTGTTTAGGAATTATACATAGCTACTTGTATTGTATATTCACCTTCTAAAGATTGACCACCATTTAAAGTATTCCCAGAATATGAAAATTTTTCAACTTTAGCTGCTACATAAGTATCAGTTTGTCTACCAGCAAAAAATCGATCCATTGAAATCGTACGATCATCAATCTCAACATCATCAAGAGTTTTATTATGATCAAATGCTGGACAGATAAAGTTTTCAAAACGTTTTGAAATGGCGGCAGCGGCGTAATATACAGATATAGCCCCTTGCTTTATTTGATGTCTTCGATACTTACTCTTTCCCTGAATGCCAGGGATGATTAATGGAATATAGAGATAACCCAAGACTGTATTAACAGAATAAGCTCTCTTTCTAATTTTTATGAGCCAAGCGTTTACTCCATACTCTTTCAATAGAGTGTCGAGATCACTTCGCTTTAAATAAGGAAAAGTGATATCAAGGCGAAAACCTTTTGATACCTTCTGCCTTTTAAGTGGTCCTACTCTCCAAATTTCGTTCACATAATTATCAATTTTTAACTGAGACGCTGTTACAAAAATACCTGATGGAGTATTTTGAATTGGAGCATACTCATTACAAGAGAATAAAATAAAAAAGAAAGGAATTAGAAGCTTCATTTTATTTTCCTCTTTAAGTTACAACGATAAACTCAGCTTTCTCACTCTCACAGTTTATCTCAACAGATTCGTTCTTACTTACTATTATCGACTCATAAGAACTAAGTTTAACATTATCTACTTTCAGATTCCCCTTTAAAACAGTAATGGCCATACATCTGTCAGAAGAATATAAAACTCGCTTCTCACTTTCATTTAACGTACATGTTTTTAAAATAAAGTCAGGATTTTCAACTAATTTTTTTTCACTATTTCCAATGACTTCATTTTGTATTTTAAAATACTCAGGTTGATTTTTCTCAGATGTAAAACTTATGACATCCATGGCCTTTTCAACATGAAGTTCTCTAGGCTTTCCATTTTCAAGACGATTCCAATCCCATACTCGATATGTAACTCCGGAACTTTGCTGAACCTCTATTAATGTCACATCTGAACCGATTGCATGAATCGAGCCAGAAGGAACATAAAAGAAGTCTCCCCTCTTTACTGGATAAAAGTTTAAAAGCTCATTGACCTCCCTTCCTTCATCAACAGCACTCTGCAAAACGCTTTTACTTACACCTTCTTTTAAACCAAGATATATTCCAGAGCCTTCATTTGCTTCTAAAATTAACCAACACTCGCTCTTACCTTTATCATTCTCATTTCTTGCTGCATAAGAATCATCTGGATGAACCTGTATCGATAAATTTTTACTCGTATCGATAAATTTCACTAAAAATGGTAATTCATTTTCATTATAGACTTCATTTAATGGGGTTTTATCTGTTGTAAATGAGGCACCATCTCGATGCCTTGAGACCTCCCAAGTCTCTCCTAGAGGAAGTTGTGACTTGCCTACCATTTCTGGCGCTCTCAAAGGTGCTAATTTTTTACCGCCCCAAATCTTGAAAGTTAATTTCGGAAAGAGTTTATATAATTTCAATTGTTTCTACCTTAGCTATAAATAAAATGTAGATAAGTATGGATCTATTCTCTCAATTTATCGTCACTTATGCAATAAGAGGCTAAACCGTTAGAATGTTACATAATTAATGTATTTAATTATAATTTACCATTTCCTTCACAATTATAATCTACACTTGAACCATGAAACATCTGCAAAAGGTACCAGTAATTGTCTTACCAAATGTTGTGTTCTATCCAAACACAAGCCTGCCTCTTTATATCGCTGACGATAGGTATGAAGAGCTTATTGAAAAGGCATTACAGGAAAACACCTTTATTGGAGTTGCTCTGGAAAACCTAAATTCAGACACAGATAATTCTCCTTCTGAAGTCTTTGGTATTGGTAGACCTATCTTTCTTGAAAGAATGGAAAACGGAATACTCAAAGTTCTTCTAAAAGGTGTTTCGAGAGCCAAAGCTAGAGAGGTTGATCAAGTTTTACCATACCCTATTTATTGGGCTGAAATAGTTCCCGATGACAAAAGTGTTGATTTAGATTTTTCAAATTATAAAACTCAAGAGTTAAAACGAATTTTAAATGAATGGCTTCAAACCACAATTATCAATAGCCATGAGAGAGAGCAGTTTTTAGCGACCATGAAAACGACGAAGGAAACGATTGACTATGTATGTACCTTTTTAATTCAGGATAAAGAAGTTCGTCAAATCCTCCTAGAAAACACAAATCTTGAAAACAGAATTGAATTACTACATTTGATTCTTGATCAAAAATTCCCATATCGAGAAAATGTTGATGTATGTGAAGCACTAAAAGACTTTAAAGGATTTCAGTACATTGCCAAAGTAGCAAACTAAACCAAACAAATTAAAATACCTGACAAAAAAACTCGGCGTTAAAGATGTTTTCGAGGCATCTTTTTTTTGGCTATAATGATATGGCAATCTGTATTAAACACGATAACCTTAAAGGGATTTTATTTTGACTGAACAAAATGATAGTCAAATTTCAGATATTACAAAATTACTAACCTCCAAAAATGGTTCACAGCAAATCTGGGCAATTGGTGGTGGAAAAGGCGGAGTAGGAAAAAGTCTAGTGACTTCAAACCTAGCCATTTGTCTTTCACTTCTAGGAATGAAAGTTGTTATCATCGACATGGATCTTGGTGGAGCAAACCTCCATACTTGCTTAGGAGTTCCAATACCTGAAAAGACATTAAGTGATTATTTCAATAAATCCTCAACTAAGCTTCAGGATCTTCTAACGCCGACAGCACTAAAAGATCTTTTTCTTATCTCAGGTGCCCAAGATGAACTTGGTATCGCGAACCTTAGAAATATCCATAAAAATAAATTAATTAATCAACTACGTGAATTGGATGCTGACTATATTTTACTAGACTTAGGCGCAGGCACAACGAACAATACTCTGGACTTCTTTTTGAGTGCTGATCAAGGAATACTAGTCACACTACCTGAGCCAACTTCGATCGAAAATACTTACCGTTTTTTAAAGTCAGTATTTTACCGAAAGTTATCTCACCTTGAAGACTTTATGGAACTTTCTCCTATTATTGATAAAGTTCTTAATAGCAAAATTACTGATTCAAGCACTCCTGCGGATGTTGTTAAAAAAGCTGAAGAGATAGATCCAGAAATGGCGCAAAAGCTAAAAAGAGAAATCGAAGCATTTTCACCAAAGTTAATAATTAACCAAGCTAGAACTCAAGCAGATATTGACATCGGATTTTCGATGAAAATCATTTCTAAAAGATACTTTGGACTTAGTTTAGATTATGTTGGCTATCTTGAATACGATGCAACTGTCTGGCAAAGTGTAAAAAAGAAAAAACCACTAATTCTAGAATATCCAAGTTCTGCGCTTGTAAAGAATTTTGAAAATATCATCCACAGAATACTTAATCTTACGAAGAGATAATAAGGGGATCAATTGTGAACAATGAGTCTAAAAACTATTATGAAGTTCTAGAAATTGATCATCAAGCAAATCATGAAGAAATTCACTCAGCTTATATACGAGCAAAAAATGCTTATGGCGGAGATAGCCTAGCACTATATTCTCTCTTATCTGAGGATGAAGCTAACAAGGTACTTGATTTAATCGAAGAAGCTTACACAATTCTCTCTGATCCTGTTAAAAGAAAGCAGTACAATGAAGTTAGAGGAATTGAAACGATTGAGAGTAACCATCATCAAGCTCAACTCGCTCCTCAACAGCCAACTCAAGAAGAAAAGAAAATTGATGTAAATGTTGAAAGAAAGGTCGCAAAAAATAAGTATGCACTAGATTTTGTAGAAAACGAACAATTCGAAAAAGAAATTGAACAATGCTCTGAATATACGGGCGACTTTTTAAAGCAAATTAGAGAATATAAAAAAGTTGATATCAATCGACTTGCCGAAATGACGAAAATTTCAAAAACATATCTAACATATATTGAAGAAGAAGCAGTTGGAAAACTTCCTGCACCCGTTTATACACGAGGCTTTGTTTATCAATATGCCAAATGTCTAAAGCTCAATCCAGATCTTGTCTGCAGCTCTTATATGACAAGACTCAAGACGCTTAAGGAAAATCTATAAATAATGAGCAATAGTGAAATAGAGTATCACTTTATCATCTCTGAAGAAGATCACAATTCATATAATCGTCTTGATCAATACCTAAGTGACAAAATAGAAGAAGTTAGTAGATCTGCGTTAAAAGAACATTTTAAAAATGGACGAATTACTGCCAACGTTAAAAAGTTAGAACTTAAAAGACTACCTCCAGCTGGAAGTGAAGTGACAGTGACGATTCCTCCTCCTAGAGAAGCGGATGCAATTGCACAAAACATCCCACTTGATATCGTCTATGAAGACGAACACTTGTTATTCGTAAATAAGCCTGCAGGAATGGTTGTTCACCCTGCTCCAGGTAATTATGATGGAACTTTGGTTAATGCCATTCTTTATCATTGCAAAGATCTAAAAGGTGTTGGTGACCAAAAAAGACCCGGTATCGTTCACCGTCTCGACAAAGGAACAAGTGGTATTATGGTTGTTGCCAAAGATAGCAAGACGCATGAAGGTCTTGTTAACCTTTTTTCAACTCATGATATCAATCGAGTCTACAATGCTATCGTTATGGGTGACCATCATCCAGTCGGTGGTACCATTAATGCTCCCATCGGTAGACATCAACAAAACCGCTTAAAGATGGCCGTTAATGTAAAAAATAGCAAAGAAGCAATTACCTATTATAAGGTCCTTGAATACTTTAATAAACACTGCCTTATGGAAGTAAAGCTTGAAACTGGTCGAACACATCAGATTAGAGTTCATCTGTCACAGATGCTAAGATCAAGTATCTTAAATGATCATACTTATGGTAATCCAAAAGAGCATATCAGTAGAATTGGTAATGAATATAATTCTATACTAGGCAATTATGAATTCCCTCTCCTTCATGCAAGAGTGTTGGGGCTTATTCATCCAATAACAAAAGAAAAACTACTTTTTGAAGTACCTCCTCCAAAAACGTTCCAAGATATTATTGAAAAGTCACGAACGCTTA
>CAWUIU010000066.1:0-11635 GCA_963922285.1 uncultured Oligoflexia bacterium
GCTTTTTACTTTGATAACTCTTATGCATCAAAACCACTTGTCTATGTCGGAACAATTGGTGTTATGCCAAAAACTTATCTGAATAAACCTAGTCATTTAAAGAAGGCTCACCCAAAAGATCAAGTTATTATCATTGGTGGAGGTGTTGGCCAAGACGGTATTCACGGAGCAACATTTAGCTCGATGGATATTGATGAAAATGCTCCAGCAACAGCGGTGCAAATTGGCGATCCTTTTATGCAAAGAAAAGTTAGAGATTTTATCAAAGAAGCAAGTACACTTGGACTCTATAGCTCTATAACTGATAATGGTGCAGGTGGAATTAGCTCTTCAGTTGGAGAAATGGCTGAACAATCTGGTGGAGTGACGATCGATCTTGAAAAATGTCATACAAAGTATCAAGGGCTTCGTCCCTATGAGATTATGATTAGTGAGTCACAAGAAAGAATGACCTTAGCAGCTCCTAAAGAGAATATTAATGAGCTAAAAAAATTAGCTTCCAAATATGATGTACCCATATCAGTTATTGGTGAGTTCAATGATTCGGGTCTACTAATCGCAAATTATTATGGAGAAGAAGTATGTCGTCTCAGCATGAATTTTCTTCATAATGGTTTGCCACAAATGAAATTAAGAGCTGACTCCTTTACTGAGATTAAAAATGTTAATTGGCTAAATCAAATTAAAAAAAAATATCCAATGCCAAAAACAGCAAAGGAATTAATAAAGGCTGTTGAGAAGGTCATTTCATCTCATAACGTTTGCTCTAAAGAAAGCCTTATTAGACAGTACGACCATGAAGTGGGTGCAGCAACAACACATAAAGCTTTTACTGGTAAGTATCAAATACCAGTTAACAATAGTGGTGCCATAAAACTTTCAAACTATGGAGGTGAAAAAGGAAATGCCATTAGTGTTGCTTGTGGTTTAGCACCAAGAGTTGCAAAGTACTCTCCCTATCTCATGGCCCAAATGAGTATAGATGAGTGTATGAGAAACTTAGTAAGTACAGGTGTCGATCCAAACTACATCTGTCTACTTGATAATTTTTGTTGGCCCAACCCAATTGAGAGTGATGATAACCCCGATGCCAGGAATCGTCTAGGAGCATTAGTTGAATCATGCAAGGGTCTTTATGAGGCTGCCATTACCTACGAGTCCCCTATTGTCAGTGGTAAGGATAGTATGAAGAATGGATTTAATGGTCTGAATAATATGGGAAAGAAACTCAACTTTTCGATTCTACCAACTCTTCTAATAACAGGAATGGGGAAAGTTGAATGCAGAAATCTAACTTCAAGTCATTTTAAAAATAAAGAAGATCTCATTTATGAAGTTGGAGAAGATGCCAATGGTTTACTCGCAAGTGAATTCGCAGAGTTTTTTGCTGGTGATTTCAAACTGCCACAAATTAATTGTAGAAAAAATCATAGTCTCTATCAAAAACTTCACCAACTTATAAAGACTGGAATTATCAACAGCTGTCACGATGTATCTGAAGGAGGAGTCTGCACAACACTTCTTGAGTCTTCCTTTGCCAGCGGCCTAGGTTTCGATGTTGATCTTAATCACAACACCTGTCTTAAACTGTTTAGTGAATCACCTGGTCGATTTATCATTACGATTAATAAAGAGGACAGAGAGAAACTAGAAAAAAACTTGAATACATATCGTTTTTTAGGAAAAGTCTCTGACAAAATAAAAATGAAAACAGAATTTGGAAATATCGAATTAAAAATGAACGCCCTTAAAGAAATATGGAACTCTAGATTTAATTCAAATTTAAATAATGGAGGATTCCATGTCTCTTAAAAAAGCTCTTATCCTCGCAGGCGATGGTATTAATTGTGAAAACGAAACTGCCATCGCCTTTTTAAGAGCGGATATGCCCTGTGACATCATTCACATAAACGAATTATGTCAAAGGCCAAAAATACTTCTGAACTATCATACGTTTGCTCTTCCTGGCGGTTTTTCTTATGCAGATGATATTCACTCTGGAACTGTCATGGCCCTTAAACTAAGAAGCTCCCTCGCAGACGACCTGCAAGTGTTTATTTCTAAAAAAAGAACGATTATTGGAATTTGTAATGGATTCCAAGTTCTTATGAAACTTGGTCTCTTTACTGACTCCCCTAATAGTATTGGCTTAACAAAGAATAAAAGTCGTCTCTTTATCGATAAATGGTCCACATGCCACGTCCAGAATAATTCGAACAGTATATGGTTAAGAGGAATTAAAAAGCTTGAAATGCCTATTAGACATGGGGAAGGTCGTATAGTCTTTCATACTGATCAAATTAAAGAGATATACCCCCAGATGATTAAAAATGGACAGATTGTTCTTAAATATCAAAATGATGAAAATGGTTCTCATGAAAGAATAGCAGGTATTAGTGATAAGACAGGCCAAATTCTCGGACTGATGCCTCACCCAGAAGCAGCAATTGATCCACATGTCTATCACCTAAAAGATGATCTAGCCACAGAATGTAAATATCTACCACCCTTACAAATATTTAAAAATAATACACAGTATATAAATTCGATTTAAAAACGGAGAAAATAATGACAAAGGTAACGATTAAAAGAGCACTCATAAGCGTTAGCAATAAAGAGGGACTCATTCCACTAGCAAAGCACTTACATCAAAACCTAGTAGAAATCGTCTCCACTGGAGGTACAGGAAGAGCACTATCCCAAAATAATATTCCCTTTACACCCATTGAAGAAGTAACAGGTAATCCAGAGTCATTCTCTGGACGAATGAAAACATTGAGTTTTGAAATTTCCTCAAGCCTACTTTATCGTAGGGATGTTCAAACAGATGTTGAGCAAGCAAAGAAACTCAATATAGAGCCTATCGATCTTGTTGTCTGTAACCTCTATCCTTTCAGCGATACAGCTAAAAACACAGACGATCTTGATGAATTGATTGAACAAATTGATATTGGTGGGCCTACAATGTTACGTTCTGCGGCCAAGAATTATAAATATGTTTGTGTCCTTACTGATCCTAGTCAATATGAAGAATTATTAAATCAATCAACGATCACGACATCTCTAGAACAAAGAAAAAAGTTAGCTCTAGCAAGCTTTGCCAAAACCGCTCGTTATGACTCAGCAATAAGTTCTAAGTTAAGCGATCTCATTTGCGAAGAAAATAATAATCTTCATGTAGACCTTACAAATGCCAAGAAACTGCGTTATGGAGAAAACTCTCACCAATGGGCAAAAGTAATTGTAAATGAATCAACGTCTCATGAAAGAACTCTGGCGGGAATCACTCCTTTGCAAGGAAAGGCTCTCTCTTATAATAATTTCTTAGATAGTGATGCTGCTCTAAGATGTAATAGTGAATTATCATGGATGTTTGACAAGAGAGCCTGTGTAACAATCATTAAACATACTAATCCTTGTGGTGCTAGTGTAAGTGACGAAATAGACATTTCTCTTCGCCAGGCATGGCGTTCAGATCCAATCAGTAGTTTTGGAAGTATTATTGCCTTTAACCAAGAAGTAAATACAGAATGTGCCTATTTTTTGAATGACAAATTTGTTGAAGTTTTAATTGCCCCTTCATTTAGTCAAGGCGCAAGAGAAGTGTTTTTAAAAAAGAAAAATCTTCGACTATTAGAAATACCACCAATCAAAATAAGTGAAGAGGAATTAATGATTAGATCTATCAATGGTGGATGGGTCATACAAAATGAAGATACAAAGAAAGATATCGAATTTCAATTAATGACGAAGTCTGAGAACTTAAATGGAAATTCGCACGAGATTCTACAATTTTCAAGCATCATCGCAAAGCATCTTAAAAGTAATGCCATTGCACTTTCAACAGTAACTGACAAATCAATTAATCTTGCTGGAGCAGGAATGGGTAATCCTAATCGCCTCGTTAGTACAGAGCAGGCTATCGCAAAAGCAAAAGAAAATAACTACGACTTAAAAGATTGTATACTCTGCTCAGATGCTTTTTTCCCATTTAGAGACAATATCGATCTTGCTGCAAAATATGGTATAAAAAGTATCATTCAGCCAGGTGGTAGTATAAAAGACAATGAAGTTATAAAAGCTGCAGATGAGCATCAAATGACGATGTACTTTACTGGAACAAGACACTTTAGACATTAGGATTATTTATGCTTACATATGAAGAAGCTGGAGTCAGCATTGATCGTGGTAACGAACTTGTTAAAAGAATAAAAGAAAAAGTTAAACGAACATATAATAATCGTGTCTATGAGGGCGTTGGCGGTTTTGCTTCTCTCTATAAAATAAATAACGACAAATTTATTGCAGCTGCTACTGATGGAGTTGGAACGAAGCTAAAACTAGCAATTGAGCTTAACTATCATCAAACTATCGGCCAAGATCTTGTCGCCATGTGCGTAAACGATATTATTTGTACTGGCGCGACTCCTTTGTTCTTTCTTGATTACCTAGCAACAGGAAAAATAGAGGTTAATACTCATGAATCAATCATTGATGGAATTGTAAATGCATGTGAATTTTCTGAAATGGCCCTCATTGGAGGAGAAACTGCAGAAATGCCAGGTATTTATCAACAAGGAGATTACGATCTTGCAGGGTTTTGTATAGGTGAAGCAAGAGCCTCTGAACTTCTTTCTCCTAAGGATATAAAACCAGGAGACAGTCTCATCGCTATCGCCAGTAGTGGTTTTCATAGTAATGGATATTCACTCTTAAGAAGACTGGTCCATACCGACGAAATAGATATAAAAAGAGAATTACTTATGCCAACGAGAATTTATTCTCCACTCATTTCATCTCTTCGTAAGCAAGCTGGTGATGCCATTCATGGACTTGCACATATAACTGGTGGCGGTATTGAAAATGTAAAAAGAATGAATGAGAAGTTAAATTTTAAGATCACACAATTACCTGACTATAAACATAGTGATTTTAAAGAAAATATCAGTCCAATCTTTGAAGAAATTGCCAATAGATCTAAGCTTTGCGAAAATGAACTCTATAAAACCTTTAATATGGGAATGGGGCTCGTCATAGCGACTGACCAACCAGAATTTATAAAAACAATTTTAAGTGACAAGAATGAGACTTACTTTGAAATAGGAAGAGTCGAGGATTAAAATGATTGAAAGATACGAGAAAGTTGAAATAAGTAATGTCTGGAAAGATGATCAGAAATTTAAGTACTATCTTGATGTTGAATGTGCTCTTCTAAAAGCACTTGAAAAACGTGATATGGTTGAAGTTGGTGTTTCAGAACTCTTTTCTTCGGCCGAAGTTAACCCTGCAAGGATTGTCGAAATTGAAAAAAAAACTCGACATGATGTTATTGCGTTTTGCACTTCGATAACTGAGCAATTCCCTGCTGAAAAGAGCCGATTCTTTCACTTTGGAGTTACCTCGAGCGATATCATTGATACGGCAACAACACTACAGATAAAAGAATCATTAAGAGTTATTCTCGAATCTTATTCAAAATTAAATCAAACATTATTAAAGAAATCTAAAGAATATAAAGACCAACTCTGTATTGGCCGCTCTCACGGTATTTTTGCTGAGCCTATGAGCTTTGGAGTCAAACTACTTGGCCACACAAGAGAATTTGAACGTCGATATAATGACCTAGAAGACTTTTATAATAACGAACTCACCGGTCAAATTTCCGGTGCCGTTGGTAATTACACAATTGTTACCCCTGAAATTGAAGCAGAAGTTTTAAACACACTGGGTCTAAAAGTCGAGCCTGTTTCGACTCAAGTCATACCAAGAGATCGTATTGCGAAATTAACTTCGATCTTCGCTCTCTTTGGCTGTGCCCTTGAAAGACTCGCCATTGAGATCAGACATCTTCAGCATAGTGATATTAAAGAAGCTTTTGAAGGTTTTAAACAGGGGCAAAAAGGTTCATCAACAATGCCACATAAGAAGAATCCAATATCTAGTGAAAACCTCACAGGTATGGCAAGAGTTCTTCGCTCTCATATGAGTTTAGCAATGGATAATTGTCTACTATGGCATGAAAGAGATATTTCTCATTCCAGTGCAGAAAGAATGTTCTTACCTGATGCACTTGGTATCATGCTCTACTCAATTGATCGACTAAACTCAACAGTGGAAGATCTAGTCATTGATAAAGAAAATATGGAGAGAAAAGTTCACGACAACTACACTCACCTTTCAAGTTTTTTACTACACGAACTCATAAGACTTTCAAAAAATTCACGAGAAGACATTTATAAAATAGTTCAAAATGCATCTTTTAATGCAAAAACGAAGGAAGAACTCTTTGATCTCATTGCTAATGAAGTTAGCGAAGAAAGTGTCAAAGACCACATCATAAGCTTAAAGAACATTGATCAAAATAAGATCTTTGCCAAACATAATGATGCAATCTTCAACCGTTTATAAGGTATTAATAGAGCGAGATTTTTAGGCTTCTAACCATTGCTTGGTATTCTTTTGCCGAGTGTTTTTTCATCTCTTCGCTAAAGAGATAGCTCGTAAAGACTCGTGCCTTTTGAGAGTCAGATTCTCCGAGCAACTTAAAGTATTCATAGATAACTTCATGGATGAGAAGCCCCGCCTTGTTAAAAGTATCAAGTAACTCCCAATCATTTTTCGAAAAATGAAATTGATCCTTACCTGTAAGCACATCTCTTTTTCTAATGGCCAACTGAACGAGAGTACATCCTTTACCAAGACCCAATTGATTAGAGTCTTCAATATTAGTTAAAACTGTATTCTTTAAAAATATCGATCTTGCTCTTAGGCTATCAAATACTTTCATAAACTTCTGAGCTGAACGTTTATCAAGACGCTCGTATTCTAAAAGCATCTTCTTTGCAAAAGCGTATTCATCATCTGGATCTTTATACTTTATTGTAAATCTTTTAGCGCGATCATTCTCATAAAAGTCGAGTAAAGTTAAATTTGCACTCTTTGGACAACGAACACCATCTCCGCCGTTTCCGACTTTATTTCCAGCATACGCGCTTAATTGCAAAATCGTCAGTAAAATTAAAAATCTCATCATTACCTCTATAATTTGTAACTACCACTTAAGCATACATCGAGATCAAGTCTATAATGTGTTTTACTCTCAGTATAATCTGTTAATTCAAAGTCAATAAAACATGGAATATGATCTTTCTTAATTTGTAGTAGTATCCATTTCTTTGTGACAAGACCAGGTGCAACCGAAAATGGGTTATATAAATGTGAAGGTGGAACAAGTTGGGACATCTCTAAATTATTGGCCCTCTTACTTAAGTCATTAAATGCTTCAAAAGTAAGTAGCGCTGCAGCTCCTCCAGCGAGGGCCGTACCGGTTTGAAAGTCACCATTACCACCAGCAGCTGCTGAGCCAATTGCAGCAACGCTAGCAATTGTTCCCACAAGAACAGCTCGATTATGATTATCAATTGATAGCTTTGATTTCATCGACTCGGACCATGTAACGAGATCCTTACCAACAACAATCTTTGCATCTTTAATAGAGTCCGTTGAAACCATTTCGATGTACTTAAATCTTTTCCACTCATCAGATTTATTTTCAAATCCAATATTTACTAAAATAAAATGATCAGTTGCATAGCCACGCACAAGCTCGCCTTTAACGATAAGTCCATCTGACTTACCATTTTTTACAAGTGCAAACTCACCTGGATTATAGCTAGCGCAACTCACAACAAATAATAATGTAATAAGAGCAAAAATCCTCTTTCCTAATTTCATTCCCTTTCCCCTTTTAAACTCTTCGTATCTGATAATGGAAATAATTGTATATTAAATTGATAAACTTCATCACGTGGACCTGTTTCAAGAACATCTTCCATATCATCGCAAAACTGACGGATAAGCTCTTTTGCTCTGGTCAACTTCTTCGTATTTATAGCCAATGTCATACTTGAGAATTCTCTCAGCTCTGGATCAACAATCTCTAAGCGATCTGCTGCAAGTTTTAAAACTTCCTTATGATATTTTTGTATAACTTCACTTGGTATATCTTCTGTTGTGGAAAACGGTGGAATAATCTGTTTAAAAGATTTAGGTAGCTCTTGAATAATTCCTAAACGAAGAAGACGACTGTAGGCCGCATTAATAAGTTCACTTTTAACACCAAGAATTTTACCGATAACACGTGAATCCTTTGTTTTAATTCGTAGCTCAGAGACACTTAAAATCGCTAAATGATACCACTCACTTATAAGCTTAAATGTATCTTCCCTTAAAACTTGTTTTGACTCCCCCTCAATACTTTGATCAGGAAGCACCATCTCTCCACCATTTATCTTACTAAGATAATACATCGACTCTTTTGGCGAGACGCCAAGTTTTTGTAAAATTAGGGTTGCCTTGGCCCCAGAAATTCCTCTCTTATAAGACATAAATTGTGACAGAGCGGCTGGCGACATTCCCAAAAAATTTGCAAAAGATCTCATTGAGTAACTTTCGTTTCTCTCTTTCCTTGCATTTAGCTCTTCTTTTAATAACTCTCTTAAATTATCCATAGAAGGATTATCGTTAAGATATGACTATTATTCAAGATATATTCGAAACAGTGTTTCACCGCATGAAACAGTTATAATTACAGATACTTATGGTATGAAATTCTTTTCAATGAACTTGCGACAACCACCAACGTACTTTGGAACATAAATAAACTTTTTGATGAGCTCAGCTGCTTTACTATTGCTTTCTTGTAATTTTCGATAAGCAGCATGGACAAGTTCTACTTGCTCTGAATCGATTTCAACATGGGCACTTTGCTTCTTAGAAATCAAATAGTCCACTTCAAACTCAACAACATATACAAAAGCTGCTTCGAGTACAAACTCCTGCATAAAATCTGCTATCGGCACAAGTATTGAACGATAACCTGCAGTCTCTGAAACGCCGATCTGTTCTCTAAAAGTTTCTTCTTCAATCTCTCTTTCATCATTTTCTTCATGCTTACGTAAAAGATAATTCTTGATGAGCCAATCATCGATCTCATCGTTAGTATAATTTCGTGTAAACTGATAATTATCGCGAACTAAGTTATAATTGATCTTCAGTATTTTTGCATTAACACTACTTTTCAAAAAAGCTTCATCTTTTTTAAATTTTACTGATTTAAAATTAGAACTATCTGGCTGACGCTTGTTATAGCTTGAACAAGATATACTTAAGAAAAATATTGTTAAAAAAGTAACTTTCCACATTTCATTTCTTTATCGGACTTTTTGCCTCAGTCAGTAGTAAAATTTGAAACCATTATTTCTTAGGTAAAGAATAGCTCGAATAAACCGTAAACATATCTTTATGCTCAGGTTTATAGGCAGAATGAAACTCTGGGTATTTTTGGGAGATTAAGCTTCGAATACCGTTGCCACGTGCGATAAGAAGATGATCATCACTCATGAACTTATCTGCTAACTTATTTAACAGTATCCTTTGATCACTTGGATTACTAAAATCATAAACAAAGTACAGGTCAGCTTCAGGTAGATCAAATGAGTTCTCGAGAATATTATCTGTTTTAATTATCGAAGAGGTAATTTCTAATTCTTTAAAAACTCGATTTCCTTCTTTTGCTCTCTCTTTTACGATCTCGTAACCTATAAATTCATATGTTGAAAAAACTTTTTCGCAAGCAATCCCCACTCTCCCGTAGGCAGCACCAAAGTCGATAACTCTAACCTTATTCTTGTTAGTGATGAGGCTTAGAAAGTCTAAAATTTCACTATATGGAGTTTGTAAAATTTCTGGTTCTAGACCAATCCATGCGTTCTCTGTCCCAGGATAGCTCCGATAATGATTTGAAATAAAGTGCTCAATACTTTCTATATCAAAGCCAAGTTTTTGATCTATTTCAAATGAATGAAGTCGCGGATGAATATCTTTAGGACATTCAAGAGATATACTTTTAAGCACGATTTAATTTGGCAGCAATCAACTCTTTAGAGGCATCGATTTCTTCACCAGTGATAATCGAGTGCTCAAGAGCAAAAGTATCAATAAGTTTTTGAAAAACTTGCTCTTCTGTTTGCCCACGATCATCTAAAGAATGAAGCTCAATTAGAAGGTCACAAATTTGTTTGAGCCCCTGTTTCTTTGATTCAATCTTAAAGTAATTTATTCGATCTTTTTTACTATCAAAGCTAAGACTTTCTTTTTCAGCACTTAAAGAATCAAGAAATGTCGCGATCTGAGATTCACTACAAACGACTCGATAGCTATCAGTAGAATCAGCAGGAACAAAAGTTTTAGCGCGGTTTGTATCACCTTCAATTGCCAAAAAGATTCTTCCTCCCATATCATCCAGAGATACTACTGTACCTACACCAAACTCAGAAGAAATTACTTTTTTACCAATCAACTCATCGTGCGCCATTAACTGCCCTTTATTTATTTTGCGGATATAAAGATTAACAAAGTTATCTAGGAGTGTATAGCTAAATAGTTAAAAATATTGAAACAGCAGTGTATCGTCCCTCGTAATTACAAGTGCTTAGATTAGAACATTCATTTCACAACAGAATGCATACTCAGGAGAGACCATAAAATGATCCTTAGACACTGCAATGAAGTCATCGTTTAGAATATTTTTTAAATTATTACTAATTGTCAGTTGTCCTAATCGTCCTTTTATTTCGCCATACTCTAACAAAAAAGACAGTTGCACAGGAGAAGAAAAGTCTCCTGTTGAAGTCGTATCACCACCGCCAACGATCATTGTTAGGATGACTTTTTTATGCTCCTTACAAATTTCATGAATCGATTTTTTACCAGGCCTTAACGTTGTTTGATAAGTTGCAGGAGTCACTCCACTATCATATGAACGACGACCATTACCAGTGGACTTTGCTCCATATTTTTTTGCCGTGTTCTTATCATAAATAATTGTTTTAAAAACACCATTATCTAATAGAGGCAACTCTCTATCAAGCTTCACTCCTTCGGCATCATAAACATTATAAATACCAAAGTCTTCATTAATCCTTTGATCAATGATTGAAATATCTTCATGAGCTATTTTTTCTCCAAGCTTATTTGAAAAGAAAGAAGCTCCACTATGATATGAATCTGGGTTTAGTGATTGATAAAACTTTCCAAGAAAAGTACTTCCACCATCAATAAAGAGCACTGGATACTTTCCATTCTCAACAGAAACTTCTTGATCCCACTTTTGATGTAAACCAACAAACAAGTCGAAATCACGCATATTAAAGGAAGACTTTGAAGTTACACAACCAACCATTGAATCCATGATATTTGGTGAGCCAATTTTCTTTAGAGTTAGAAAACCATTTGTTTGATTAAGATCAATGGTAATGTCTACATTCTCAGTTGTACTTAAATTGGCTCTATACTGTTCATGCTTAAATTTACCCGCAAGAACAAAGTCAGGAAGCTCTTTTCTCATATGGTTTAAAAAATCTTCAGTAGACTTATGAAGTTCCGCCGTTGAGAGAGCTTCACCATGCCTACCTTTGAATGAAATATCTTTTTCTAAATCATATTGAAAAGGGATAGCACCATCTTTATTTTCTTTAGCCATTTCAACTAATTGTTCCTCCTCAACGCGACCTAAGTAGTTTGAAGAATAAATTTTTCCATCCTCAAAAAGGCGAACTGAAGATTCTCTTATATC
>CAWUIU010000067.1:0-11479 GCA_963922285.1 uncultured Oligoflexia bacterium
CCCAAAGAAAACACCATCACTAAGGATGTATCAAAAAGAGATAACTCCACTGTTAGCCTCTCAAAGTGATAAATCTCATGCGGTAATGATAAGAATGGTAGATATGCTAAACCTAAATCAAAAAGATATACAAAAACAAGGGCAATTGAAAAAGATAATGCCCATAATAAAATATTTTGTAAAAACCACATTCGGTGAAACTTTTTAGGTGATAAGCCTATAGAATAAAGAAGAAAGATTTCTTGCGATTTTTTTTCTTTTGAGTAAACAATGAAAGTAACACAATTAAAAATAGCAAGAATGACAATCATCGACAAAACCACAACTATCATATACTTTTCAAACTCAACCGCTTGAATAAAAGGACCAAATTCATTCCAGTACGGAAGTATTCTAAAATGATATGACATCGTCGACCTTAAATCGGTAACGACACTAGATATATCTTCGAAAGAATCTTTTCCATCATTAAGCTTTAGTTTAGCAAGATTAATTCTTCCCTTACTTGCGACAATATCAGTGATTTGTTCTCGATTGGCAAATATGAAACGACGTGAAAAAGTATGTAACTTAAAAGGAGAGATTGCTTTAATTTTAAAAACTTGAATATTTGGTAAGTGCTTTTCTCCACTTCTTCCACTTGCAAACGTTAAACTTAGCTCATCTCCCACTCCAAGCTGTAAGTGCTCAGCAAGCTTCTCACCGATAACAACTTCCCCAGGTGAAGGAATCGGCATTTCCCGACTAATCTTTAAAAAGTCTTTTCCAATTCCATAAACTTCAACACCTTGTCCGATATCTTCTTTTAAAACAAACGACTGCGTTCTCACCAGACCAGAGACATCCTTAACGCCCAGCTTCTTAAGTACGCTTGGTTCAAGATCTGAAATCCTAAAAAATCCACGACGACTCATAACCACAATGTCACCGTGCCCACTATTTAACGATTTTTTTAGAAGCGAAGAAAAACCATCCATTAGGCCTAAGGTTGAAAGTATTACACCAAGTGAAAAGGACAAGCCTAGAATTGTAGCGATCGCAAAGTTTCTCGAAGGCTTATCTCTATAAAATAAATATAGAAAGTCTTTAAATAGACCAAAGTTTATCAACTTTCACCTTCTTCTTGCGCCAAGGTTCCATTCACAGACCATCTTAAAAAAGAGTCCATAAAGTCATCTAAAGTACCATCAAGGACTTTTTCAGCTTGGGAAACTTCATAATTTGTCCGGTGATCTTTAACCATTTTATATGGATGTAAAACATAAGAGCGAATTTGCGCGCCCCAAGCGATATCTTTTTTCGCCGCTTCAGTTTCATTATCCTTAGCCCGTCTTTTTTCCATTTCAAGATCATACAATCTCGATCGTAGAACCTTCATCGCTTGTGCCTTGTTCTGTAGTTGGCTTCTTTCATTTTGACATGTCACCACGAGATTAGTTGGAAGGTGTGTAATTCTAACCGCTGAATCAGTGGTGTTAACAGACTGTCCACCTGCTCCACCAGAGCGGTAAACATCAATCTTTAAATCCTTATCTTGGATATCAATTTCAATATCATCATCTATTTCAGGTGACACATAAATGGAAGCAAATGAAGTATGCCTTCTATTCGCCGAATCAAATGGAGAAATTCGAACAAGCCTATGGACACCTGTCTCTGACTTTAAGTTTCCATAAGCATAACTCCCATCAACTTGAAAAGTCGCCGACTTAACTCCCGCGGAATCACCATCTTGAACATCTAAAACGGAAACTTTGTGACCTTTACTTTCTGCCCATCTTGTAATCATTCGATAGAGCATACTTGCCCAATCACATGATTCAGTACCTCCTGCTCCTGCATTGATATTTATAATTGCATTATTGGGATCAACCTCTTCAGATAAGAGAACCTTTAATTCCGCTTTATTAAATTTATCTAAGAAATTATCAGATAGTTCCACAGCGGACTTTGCTGAATCAGTATCCCCCTCTCTTGCGTATTCTACTAAGATCTCGAATTCATCATAAGTTTCCTCAAGATCATCATAAGTTTTAACTGTTTCTAACAAGAGATTCTTTTCCTTCTGAACTTTAGTGGCATTAGTATTATCATCCCAGAAGCCAGGCATAGCTTCCATTTCTTCGATTTCACTTAGTCGATGCTTCTTCTTATCGACTTCAAAGTGACCTCCTAAGATTTTCTAGCTTTTCTTTGTAGCCACTTATTAATGATACTTTTTCTTCTAATTGAATTTTTAAACTTTCTTCCACAATAATTCCTAGTACTACTTATTATTTGCAATTTCAGCTAATACGCTTTTTTCATGCGCTTCCATAATAGTCTCCTCTTCCTCAGATATTTCATGATCAAAACCAAGAAGATGCAAAACACCATGGACAAGCAAATGAATGACTTCTTCAGCTATAGTTATCGAAAACTCAGTTGCCTGCCGAGCAGCAACCTCACGACTGATAATAATATCACCTAAAGACAACTCCCCTGGAATGATAAACTCATCACTACCAGAGCGCAAATTATCAGCGAGTGGAAATGAAAGCACATCCGTCGTCTTCTCTTTACCTCTATGCTCAGTGTTAATTTCAATCATTTCCTCATCTGAGCAAAAACGTAAATCGAGTACTATTTCAGGAGATGAACTCTTATCTAAAATAGTATGCTCAGAATAGACAAAATTCTCCAGAGAAGGCAGTGAGCGTTCAAGCATTTCTAAAACTTCAGCCAAGCCCCAGTCTATATCTGTCTCATCTTCAATATAAATTTTAATTGAAGATCCAACTATCTCATGATGTGTCATATGCTTAGACCCTAATTTTTTGACATGAATTCATATTTCATTTGTTCTTTGATATTATTTCAATAGCAAAGGATTGTACATGAGTGATCAAGAACTAGCCTCAGAACTTTTAAAATTTAAAGATGTTATTGCGAAACTCAGACACCCTGAGTCAGGGTGTCCGTGGGACTTGGAGCAAACTCATCAAAGCCTTTTAAAATTTCTCATTGAAGAGTCGTATGAGTTTTCAAATGCAGTCGAAGAACATGACTTTGATGAAATGAGAGATGAGTTAGGGGATATCCTATTACAAGTTTTTCTTCACTCCCAACTTGCTTCAGAAGAAAAACACTTCTCACTTATTGATGTCGTCAAATCAATTAGTGATAAAATGATACGTCGTCATCCTCACGTCTTTTGTAATGAATCCGACAAGAGTATTGAAGAAATAAAAAAGAAGTGGGAAGAAATCAAACAGGCTGAAAAGTCGCAAAAACCTCAGAAAAAATACGAAATAAACGCAGAGCACATGGCCTTTCCTTCTCTGACCAGCTCGTATAAAATTGGAAAAAAGACGAATAAAATGAATTTTGATTGGGGTGATTACAAACAAGTCGTCGAGAAAGTAGAAGAAGAGTGGGCAGAGCTAAAAGTAGAGCTAACTCCTGAGGTAGACATGAATAAAGACCGTGTTTATGAAGAGCTTGGAGACACTCTTTTTACAATAGCTCAACTTGCTAGACATCTCGATATAGACCCTGAGATCTGTTTAAGGGATGCTAACTTAAAATTTAAAAGAAGATTCAATATGGTAGAAGATATCGCCAAAAAAAGAAATGTGCTAATCAAAGAAGCTTCTAAAGATAAATTAGAGTCACTATGGAATGAAGTTAAGACTATTGAAAGGGGGAATTCTCTTTGAGATTTTTAAAAAAGAACTACATCTCAAAAGCAAAAGAGCAAAGAATTTATAAGCAAAATATTCCAACGATAGGTCTAACAGGAGGGATCGCTACTGGCAAAAGCTCCATGTCTAGATATTTAGAAGAGTTAGGTCTACCAGTTATATGTGCAGATAAATTAGTAAAAAGTATATATACAAAACAAGAAACCATTGAATTTATCAATAAGAATTATCCTGAAGTTATTGAGAAAGACCAAATTGACTTTAAAAAACTTCGAAAAGTCTTCTTCTCAGATAACGAAGTACAAAAAAAAGTTGAGGATTTTATTTATGAAAAATTGCCAACAGCCTACCTAGAAGCTGTAGCAAGATTTCATAAGCCTGCTATCATAATTTATGATGTTCCTCTCCTGTTTGAAAAAGGGCTTGATCAAAAAGTAGACCTATCAATACTTGTCTTTACCTCCCCTGAAATTCAGGTTAAACGTCTTATGAAAAGAGATGATATTTCTAAAAATCTTGCTTTAAGTATTATCTCAAAACAAATTCCAATAAATGCTAAAAAAGAAAGGTCAGATTTCATCATTGATAACTCTGGGACTCTTGCAAATAGCTTTTCTCAAATTGATCGATTACTCAATGATATTTTGACTTTGAAACAATAAATATTAAACGAATTTATAAAATCATATTAGTGTAAAAATTCTGAACAATTACTATTTTTTTATTTAGCATTATTATTTTTCCACGATATTTATTCATGATTCCAACAACTTGGAGGAGGATAGTTGGCATCCCTCCTGCATCTGGATAGGTAATAACTATTTCGGGGAGAGCAATGATGAAAAATCTTTACTTACTAATGCTTATTTCAATACTTATGTCTCATCAAGCGATTGCTGAAGTTGAAATACGTGTAAAGCCGACTATCTTTACAAGTGTTATTCCAACAAAAGCAAGAGGTGGCACTTCTGGTATAGTTCTAGGAAGTAATAGTCTTAATGGTAGGCACGTCATTTATACTGAAAGTACTTATGATTTTTCATATTCATACCAGAAATACCTAACACTCCTTCTAGACAGAGACGAAATAAGTGATGAAGATGTTGAATATATAGAGAGATTCCCAAGAAGCTTCAAACGCAAAGTACTAAGATCAGAAGATATTGATCACGATAATTTACAGATAGATCCCTCGAATCCAAGTGAGTTTTACCTCGAACATTTTCCAGATCTGGGACTCAGAGCTTATGGTCTAGAAAATATTGACGAAGCATTAAAGGTTCTTGAAACGACAAGCCCCGTAGAGCTTGAAAATGAAAAAGATGAGTTATCTGATCTTGGAATACAAAAGATTTCTCTTCAATACTATGTCGGTGTTAATGCTACTAATCCTTATGATCCTTATTTCTCGAGACCATGGCTAGGATTATCTTGTATGGTAAATTTTGATATAGAGGAATCTACTATTTACGAACGGTGGATAGAACTTGTAAACATAATTAATTCCTTTGAAAAGATGAAACAAGATACTCAACTTAGAAGTATATCTAGATATCTTGGGAATAAAGTTAAAGAGACAACTCCCATAATCCGAGCCCTTTATTCTAATCTAGATACTCAATTTGAGAACTGGAGTGACTATAAAGATAGAAGTAATGAAGAGCACTTTTGTCTAAGAGAATTTCCTACTGAGGAAGGGGTTAATGGCTATATGAGAGAAGTTAGCTCTGAAGATACATTTATCGAGGAATCACTAAGGCGCTATGTGAAAAAAGTAAAAAACGCCAAGCGACAAGTCGATCTAATCGAGGCGATAATAAAACATCGTGTCGACCCATTGACTATTCAACATGCTAAAAGCATGATTGGGAAATAGCCACAGTTCATAAAAAAGGCAGCTTTAATAGCTGCCTTATAAAAAATCTCGTTTTAAAATTTGTCATCAGTCATCTTCATTAATGGCACGAACAGTTCCTTTTGTTTCGTAGGCCATATCTTGATCATCCTCTTGATCAAGATCATCAACATCGTCGAAGCTTTCATCCGCTTCAATGTTGAGTTCATTAAGAACTTGAAAGAATGACTTCTCATCATCAAGGTCACTAAGAACACTTTCAATAAAAGACGATGGGTATTTACGAACAAGTTCTTCAACAAATTGTTGTAACTTCCCTTCTTCAAGAATTGACTGCTTTCTCTTAATCTGCTTCCAGTTCGCGATATAATGGTAACGACAATAACCTAAAGTCGTTGCAGGATTCTCACACCCCTTCTCTATACAATCGTCACTATCAGAAACAAAGAAATTTAGAGTTTGAATTGCATTGAAAATTTCCTGAAGAGAATAATCTTCAGCAAGCATTTCTACTTCTTCAGCGACTGCAACTTTAACTTCTTTTTGAACTTTTGCATGTTCTTTTTTTGAGAAATCTAACTCGGCTTGATCATCAGCTTTTGCCTTTTTCGATTTTTTAGCTGGCTCTTCTTTTTTAGAAGCAGCCGTTTTCTTCTCTTCTTTCTTTGACGTAGCTTTCTTTTCTACTTTTTTGGGAGTAGCCTTCTTCGCAACTTTCTTTTCTACGTTTTTAGAAGTAGCGTTCTTGGCAACTTTCTTTTCGCTTTTTTTCGTTACTTTTTTGGCAGTTTTCTTTGCTGCTTTTTTTGCAACTTTCTTTGTTACTTTCTTTGCAGCTTTCTTTGTAATTTTTTTCGCAGCTTTTTTTGTAACTTTTTTCGCAGTTTTCTTTGTTACTTTTTTTACTGCTTTTTTAGTTACTTTCTTTGCAGCCTTTTTTGTAGTTTTCTTTGCAGCTTTCTTTGCCACTTTTTTAGCAGTTTTCTTAACTGCTTTTTTAGTAGATTTCTTAGCTGTTTTCTTAGCTGTTTTCTTGGCTGTTTTTTTCGCAACTTTTTTAGCTGTTTTCTTCTTGGCCATACCAACTTTCTCCAAAAGTTTCTTTAACAAGGTGATTACCTCAAATATAAAAATGGTTCGATAAAAAGATCGAACCACATTAACCTAATTTGAATTTATAATTGATATCAAATATCTGTTATTACGACAACAATTACTTAATTTTCTTTAATTCATTAGCAGCAATTACAACGCGCTGGATCTCAGAAGTACCTTCATAAATTTCTGTAATTTTTGCATCTCTGAAATATCTTTCGAGTGGATATTCTCTGGTATAACCATTGCCACCACATACTTGGATAGCTTTAGTCGTTATCCACATAGCAGCTTCAGCTGCAAATAACTTTGCTTGAGCAGACTCTAAAGAGTAGGGAACATCAGCATCTTTTTTTCTTGATGCTTCCCAAATAAGAAGACGCGATGCCGCAATCTTAGTACTCATATCAGCAAGCATGAATTGAATAGCTTGTAGACTTGAAATCGGTTTACCAAATTGAACTCTTTCATTTGAATAAGATCTTGCATATCTAAATGCCGCCTCTGCAATACCTAGTGCTTGTGAAGCAATCCCAATTCGTCCACCATCAAGAGTGGCCATTCCAATAGAGAAACCTTTCTTCTCTTTTCCTAGGAGGTTTTCTTTTGAAACCTTTACCTTATCAAGAGCAATTTGTGCTGTTGAAGACCCTTTGATTCCAAGCTTTTCTTCAATCTTAACAATCTCATAGCCTTCGACATCAGTTTCCATGATGAATGCCGAAATCCCTTTATAATTGTCAGTCTTTTCTGTCTTTGCAAAACAAATAGCAATTCCTGCTTCCCTACCATTTGTAATCCAGTTCTTCATACCAGTGATCTCATAGTGATCACCTTTGTCTTCAGCATATGTTGTTAGTGAACCAGCATCAGAGCCTGCATTTGGCTCACTTAAAAGAAAGCAACCAATCTTTTCACCAGAAGCTAGCATAGGAAGATACTTCTTCTTTTGCTCTTCTGTCCCAAAAGCTAGGATAGGCCAAATACATAGCGAAGTATGTGCAGAAACAAGCACTCCTGTTGAAGCACATGCTCTTGAGATCTCTTCAACGATAATAGAGTAAGATGTGTAATCCATCCCTGCTCCACCATATTCTTCAGGAACATAGCTTCCTAGGAATCCATTCTCACCAAGTTGCTTAACAAGCTCCTCAGGAATTTTTTCATTTTTATCAATGTCTGCAGCAAGTGGTGCAACCGCCTCATCTGCAAACCTAGCTACTAAATCACGAATTTCTTGATAATCATCTAATGTCATATAACCCAATCTCCTATTTTTTAATATTTACTCTATCTTCAGCAAATCTTTAAAAAAGCTGAAGACAAACTCCGAGTTGTGCAACCCTCTTATTCTCCTCTAAATTCTGCTGCACGCTTTTCAACAAAGGCCTTTGTCCCCTCTTTCATATCAAAAGAAGAAAACATATCAGCAAAGTGTCTCGCCTCAACAGCAAGACCGTCTTCATTTGTTAAGTCATTTCCTAAGTTCATTGCTTCTTTTGCCATTGAAATTGCTAGTGGCGAGTTTTTAGCAATTTTTGAAATTGTTTCTTTTGCTGTGTTAATCATTTCATCTTTTGAAGAGAAAACGCGAACAACAAGACCAATCTCCTTCGCTTCTTGTATCTTCACATTTCGACCAGTGTAAATAAGCTCTTTAGCTCTATTTCTACCAATCAACTTTGAAAGTCTCTGTGTTCCACCAAAGCCAGGAATAAGACCTAGCTTAACTTCCGGTTGACCAAAAACAGCTGTATCCGTTGCATAAATAAAGTCACCACTCATGGCCATTTCACAACCACCACCAAGAGCAAATCCATTTACACAAGAAATCACAGGAAATGGTAATTCTTCAAAAAGAAAAGTTACTTCTTGTCCAAGAGTCGCAAAATCATGAGCTTCATCGGTGCTCATATCACTCATTTCAACAATATCAGCACCAGCGATAAATGCTTTCTCACCTGCACCAGTAAAGACCATTCCAGAATACTTTTCATCAGAATCTCTTAGAGAGCTAAGAAAGTCCTTAAGCTCCATTAGCACCTGAGAATTAAGAGCATTTAGACTCTTCTCTCTGTTTACAGCAAGAAGAATTGTCCCATTTTCAACTTCAACATTTATTGTTTCAAAATTAGTATTCATAAACACCCTTACCTACTTTACGACCAAATCTTCCAGCAGTTACATACTTCTTAAGAAGAGGACAAGGACGGTACTTTGTATCTCCAAGTCCATCATGTAAAACTTCCATAATTGCTAAACAAGTATCAAGACCGATAAAGTCAGCTAACTCTAGTGGACCCATTGGCTGATTACAACCAAGCTTCATAGCATTGTCGATCCCTTTTGCATCAGCAACACCTTCATAAAGTGTATAAAATGCTTCATTAATCATTGGCATAAGAATTCTATTAACTGCAAAACCAGCAACATCATCTGCGCGAACAACAGTTTTTCCCATTGCTTCAGCACACTTTTCAACAGCGTTAATTGTCTCTTCGCTTGTTTCAAGTCCTGTAATCGTTTCCACAAGCTTCATTACTGGAACTGGATTCATGAAGTGCATTCCCGCAACTTTTTCTGGTCTCTTAGTCGCCGAAGCTATCTCTGTAATTGAAATTGATGATGTATTTGAAGCTAGAATTGCCTCAGGCTTAGCAATTTCATCTAAATTTTTGAAGATTTCGAATTTGATACTCTTATTTTCAGTTGCTGCCTCAACAATAAGATCAGCATCTTTAAGGTCATTTAAAGTTGTTGTTTTATTGAGGTTTCCCATTGTCTTCGTAACAAAAGACTCGTCCCACTTTCCCTTAGAAGCACCTTTATCTAACTGTTTTTTTATGAAATTAAGACCAAAGTCTAGTCCTTCTTCGCTGATATCATAAAGATATACCTGGAAGTCTGACATAGCTGCCACTTGAGCGATACCTCTACCCATTTGACCAGCGCCAACAACACCAATTTGTGAAATTGCCATGGAAGCTCCTTTTATATGATTAAATTGGCGGAATCATACACTCTAAGAACTGGCTTTTCCAGGAATTCCGAGTCTAGCACTCGGAAAGCAGCGCAGCATAAAAAAATGTCCATGGTTGAAAAAAGTGTTGCCAAAATAAACTCATGAATTTATAAATGGATTTCGTGAATTATTGTTAAAAACGTAGGAGTTGATTGTGGCAAACCACAAGTCTGCAAAGAAAAGATCAAGACAAACAATTGTAAAAAACGCTAGAAATACAGCACAAAGATCAGCTGTTAAAACTATCGTTAAAAAAACAAGAGCAGCTATAGCTGAAGGTAACAAAGAGGTTGCATCTAACCTTTTACTTACAACTCAAAAGCTACTTGCTAGATTAGCTAAGAACAACATCATCAAAGCTAATACTGCTGCGAGAAGAACTTCTCGTTTAGCAAGTCAAATCAACAAACTTTAGTCGTTGATTTAAAATAAAAGACAAGCTGAAACAGTCTTATTATAATGAAAGCGAGATTAGTTTAACTAGTCTCGCTTTTTTACGTTTTTAACTTTTAAGAAAGTTCTCTCTTAGACGATCTCTTAAAAAAGAGTCTTTCGACTTGGCCATAACCTCTAAATCTGAAAACAATGAAAGATAATGATTTAACTGCTTTGTAGACCATCTTCTCTCGGCAAGTTTTATTCCCTGATCATATTTTGACAGTTTTTTCTTTGAAGCAAGGTAGCTCGTATCCATTGCTTTTAAAATATGTCCCTGCATAAAAGCGAAAAAAGAACGAAACTCATTAAAGTCACTTTCAATTACTAAGAGCGACTTCCAAACAGCTTTTACATTTCCACTATTAAAGAAGTCTGATAGCTTGAAGTTATCTAAGAATCCCGGACGAATCAAACTCTTAACCTTCATATCATCAACATATCCTTCTTGAATATGAGGAGATAATAGTGAAATTGCATTGAAGTAGGCCTGTGGATTGCCTTCAACACAAGAGAGAATATGCTGTTTTGATTGATGGGATAAACTGAACGAAAAAAAATGGGCAAAAGTTTCAAGATAAATTGAGTTCTCCCAAAACTTAGGGGGATTCAATTTTATATGCTTTGCCTCAGAAAAAATCTTATTTTTCAAAAGTGCTTTTTTGGGCGCACCAACGTGCAAAAATACAACTTTTTGCCCTTGGCCTAGCTCCCCCTCAGAAAGTTTTTCGATAACTGACTTTGGCATTTTATCACTTTCTAAAATTAAAAAAAAATTAGTCGAACTAAATAGCCCTGGACTATAAATATTATCTTCAATCCAATTTATGTTTAATTCATTACCATACTTTTTTTCATATACTTCATCACTAAATGTACTAACCACTTCTTGAATAATAATTTTTTCAATAAAAATATCTGGTATCTCAATCATGCAAACAGAAGCATTTATTTCTTTTTTCAACAAATGATATTGATTATATGAGAAAGACTTAGAAGACATTGTCGATAACACCTTTTAACTTATCACGAAACGATTGAGCGCTTTTAACCAATGTATAAATAGCAGTTCCTCTATTACGAGTTCCTCTCACGAGACCAGATGTCGACTCATCGCCAACTGTATTATCAACCCCATATGATCCAGACAATACGAAGCTTCTGCGGAAAACTTCTCCAGGAAATCTCGACTTAGAAAATTTGAAATAATTTGTATAGAAGTTAACATCTGCTTGTCTTGGCTTCTTTAAAAGCACAACAGTTACATTTAAATTATATCTATTCACTGTTGGTACGCTAAAAACTGTTCGATCCCCTATAGCCTCTTCTTGATCTTTATTGAGAATCTTTGATGTATTCTTTCTAATTGGATCATTCGAATCATGGTAT
>CAWUIU010000068.1:0-11477 GCA_963922285.1 uncultured Oligoflexia bacterium
GGACTTTCGTCAATCCTCTTTGCCTACTTATATACAGGAGGTCCACTACCTCTTTCTCATATCTACCTGGGAGAAGTCCTGGCCTTTATCTTCTTTGGTCCTGTTGCCGTTTGTGGAGCTTATTATTTACAAGCTGGAGATGTGAGTAATACGGCCATTATCGCAGGATTTTCTCTTGGATTTATAAGTAGTGCACTCATGTCGATTAATAATTTGCGTGACCTTGAAACTGATAGAAAGACATCTAAGAGGACAATCGCTATTGCCCTTGGTGAAAAGAAAGCTCGTCTACTAACCCTGGCATTTGTCTTAGGTTCTCTTATTCTGCCACTTAGTCGAATTGGTCAAAACTATGGCTTCCTCCTATGCTTCCTACCATTTTTTATTTTTAGAGGATCTTGGATATCAATTGCCACTGATAAAGTTGATGAGATGTTTAATGATCATTTGGCCAATTGTGGAAAATATCTATTTGTCTTTTCAATCATATCTTCGTTAGTATTTCTCTATGAAACTTTCAATTAATAAGCTTCAAAAATTTGAACAACCCCTGAATGTTGTTATCAAAATGCCTGATGGGATCATTGATAAGGCCACATCTTTTTTTGGAGAAGCACAGATTGAAAACGAGCGAATAACATTTGAAATCTCAGCTCTAGAGTATTTCTATCCAAACTTTGTTCCAAAAATTTCAACAGATCTAAAACTAGATATTGAACTTTCAAATATTGATTTTACTAAGAAGTATTTCAATGTTTTAAAAATAGATGAAGACTTATCGACTAATGAAGTTTTTGCCATTGAAAGTATCCTTCTAAGTTACCTCACAGGGCATCAATCGGAGATTCTTTTAGAGAATCAGCTAATGTTTAAAAATGATCACAAAGAAAACGAGCTTTATCGCTCAGACACAGATTACAAGGATGCTGTTATCAAGGTAAAAGTTGGAAGGAATTCAGCCAAACAAGATAACCAACTCTTAAAAGATCTCGTTGCAAAGAATAATACTCTAAGACTGGATGGAAACCTTCTTCTATCTAAAACAGCACTCGCTGAGATATTAAGAGATGTCGATCTTAAGAGAATTGAATATATTGAAGAGCCTTTCCCTAATATTTCAGATTGGAATGATTTTCTCAATGAAAATCCAGAATTAAATCAACTTAAACTGGCCCTTGATGAAAATCTTCTTAACTATCTTGATAAATTAGATGAACTAAGTAATGTAGCGGCCTTCATTATAAAACCCACAAGAGACTTTTCAATCAGTGGTTATCTCTCACTCTTAAAAGATAATCGCTATAAAGACATTAAGCTCATTATCAGTAGCTCCTTTGAACAAAGAGAAGCACTTACAATGTTAAAAAGTATCGGGTCACTAACTGATGAATACCATGGTCTAGGAACTGAAAAGTTTCTTACAAAGAGTTTTTAAAATTGCAATCAACAGCTGATCGCAAGGTAGCGAAACTTTCCTTATTTGCCATTCCTTTTCTCACAGGACTTGTCATCTATCTTTTCTACTATATGAATTCCACTGATAGAAGTTTTGAAAGTGTTGGCAAAACCATCTACATTGGCGATGAATACAAGCACATTAAATACAAAGACAAAGTTGAGCTTGAAATAAAGCTAAAAGACTTTCACACAAAAAAAGAAATCAAACTGCTCTTCTATATCATTAAGAAGAAGTCCCAAATTGAAAAAGATGGACGCCTCTTCAAATATACAAGTGCTAAAAAGAATGAAATAAAATTCTTTTTTACATCAAGCCAAAACGAAATCGAAATCTTTCACGGAAATGAAACCCTAAATCCCCAGCAAAGAACGAAGCTCTCTGAATTCATACAGCTAACAATCCCAATACAGCTGGGATCTGATCTCTATGATACGGCAATTTGGGATATCTATGATTACTTATTTAAGTCACTTTGTGAATTATAGGTAATTTTACAACGAATTTATAATAGCCCCGATTCTATTAGTGATACTTTTTTCTAGTTCTTCATAATCACTCCATAGAATGTGATTTATATGTTGAGTATCAAAGTGTAAATCATCTACATGTTTTTTATTAACAGTGAATATAACTTCTTTTCCAAGACCCTTCGCATAACCAGCCTCGTAATAAACACCAAGATTATTTTCGGTAAAGTCAGCAACTACAAATCTTGATTGATTTATTAAAGAAACTATTTTATCGCTAATCCCATCTTGATGTTCCACCATGTCTACAGTTATTGCCTTAAAACCACTAGCTCGGCACCCATTCTCTATTGCTTTCTGTACTTCAGTTCTATCATTAAGACCAAAAGACATTGCAATAAAAACAAGGTTACTATTACTACCATTATTTAGTTGATCTAATACTTCCCATCCCCTTGGGGTAATAATAGAAGATGTATTAAAAGGCGTATTTCCTATATAACTTCCTTGAATTTCAATCAGTCCATTTTCATTCAGAGCATTGAACCATACTGACATTTCTTTATCATCAAAAATGCAGAGACGATACATTGCTCTATGATCTAACATTCTATTACCGAATGGTAATGTAGAATAACAGTCTTTCGAAAGCTCCACCAAAAGTAACTTCTCTTTTTGAGAATGTCCGAAAGAATATCGATGAAAATCTTCCAAGAAAAAAGAGTTTTTAAAATCTTTTGCCGTATCTTCCTCTCGATTTAGCAAAAAAACACAAGGGATTCCTTTTTCTTCTGACTCTATTTGTGATTGCCTAATTAAAGATATTATTTTTTCTTTATTGCTATGATGCTCTAAATAAAATTCGGCATTTTTTGATATGACAAACACATCATTAAATAACTTCTGATCAGCGTCATATGAAAAAATATTGACCATATCATTATAATTTTTTTTAACAATAGGTATTCCTCTAACTGGGCATGTCTTCATAAAAAGTCCGTATTTTTAAGTTGTTAAATTTTATACGATAAAAACTATTTAAACTTCAGTCAAGAAAAGTTTAAGCTCTTTGTTTTAAACAATAAGAGTGTACTCCAAACGAAGGACGAGATTATTAAGACGAAGAGCTATAGTAACTTTTCTAATATTGTTATTTATTAGGAGAGATTCTCGTGCATCCTTAATTAAGTTTAATCAAGAATTAAGAACCAAAAATAAAATGAGACCCTTGACTTACGCTAAACTTACGCATAAAATTTGAGTATGGCACTTACAAAAAAGCAAAAAGAAGTTTACGAATATATTAAAACCTATTTCCAGGAAAATGGCTATTCTCCTACTCAAAAAGAGATTAAGGATCATTTTGAACTTAAGAGTTTTGGCTCCGTTAATCGCTATATGAAGTATCTTCTCGATGCGAATCTCATTGAGCAAGACTGGAATGCCAGACGTGGAATCAAGATTCTAGAATTTGAAAAAGAAGAAGAATCTAATGTCATTGAGGCCAGCTCTTCTTTTGAAACTCTCCCCCTACTTGGAGATGTTGCCGCAGGTAACCCGATCGAGGCCATTGAAAGTACCAGTGATTTCATTACCATTCCAAAGAGTATGATCTCTGGAGCGAAACGCCATTACGCTCTGAGTGTAAAAGGTGACTCCATGATTGAAGATGGTATCCATGATGGAGATACTCTAATTTGTCGCCATGAAGTTACAGCTAAGCAGGGACAAACGGTTATTGCACTTCTTGATAACGAGGCCACGGTTAAAAGATTTTATAAGAAAAAGAATCAATATGAGCTTCATCCAGCGAATGAAAGATTAGTTCCTATCATTGTTGAGCCTGAACAACACTTTCAAATTGCGGGTGTTGTTGTCGGTCTCATTCGAAATTATGAATGAGCATATTTCACTAAAGTTTCAACAAAAGTATTTTAAAATTATTCATGTGGATATGGACTGCTTCTATGCTCAAGTGGAAATGCGAGATAACCCAAAACTTAGAGGAATTCCAATTGCTATTGGAGGCCCTTCAAAGACCAAGGGAGTTCTTTGCACAAGTAATTATGAAGCTAGAAAGTTTGGAGTTAGAGCAGCTCTACCTACCATTGAGGCGTTTAAAAAGTGTCCGCACCTCACTCTAGTTCCCCCTGATTTTTCAAAATACAAAGAAGCTTCAAAAGTCATTCATGAAATTTTTCATGAGTATACAGATCTCGTGCAATCACTCTCCCTCGATGAGGCATTCTTAGATGTGACCAATTGCGAACTTCATAATGGCTCAGCTACATTAATTGCCAAAGAGATTAAAGAGAAAATTCTTGAACGCACAGGACTTACAGCAAGTGCTGGAGTTTCATATAATAAAATGATGGCAAAGATAGCTAGTGACTGGCAAAAACCAAACGGATTAACTCTCATTAGGCCTCAAGATCGTGAGAAATTTATGCAGGATCTTAAACTTTCAAAGATCCCTGGCTTTGGGCCATTATCAGTCTCAAGATTTGAAAGAATGGGAATCAAGACCTGTGGTGATATAACAAAGCTTGATCTCTATGAAGTTATCGATCTCTTTGGCAAGAAGAATGGGATTGATCTCTATGAAAAGTGTCATGGAATTTCCAACTCCACAGTTAAGCCACGAACACAACGAAAGGCCTTCTCAATTGAGCGAACATATTCAAAGCTAACTAATATTGATGAGAGAATTAATCACCTTCTTGATGAATTCTGCACTCGCTTTCAAAGTATCGATCATTTTCATATCGAAAACCGAGAAATTTGTAATATTAAGATCAAAGTAAGAACAAAGGAATTTGAGACTTACACTCGTGAACAGTTAATCGATAGCGATTTGTCAGACAAATTAATTAATGAGCTTTATCTAGTAAAAGATGTACGAGAATTATTGTATAATCTTCTTAATAATACTCTAGCATCCTTAAAAATTGATGAGGTCAGACTTCTTGGCGTTGGCTTCAAATTTAGGGACCGAAGAGCTAGACAATATGAGTTGATTGGATGAATTTTAAAGAGTCACTTATTTCGAAGTTTAATCACTATCTCACACCTTTTGAAGATATCAAAGAAGGTGATCTTGTTAAGCTTACTTATAAAAGAGTTGCCCCTGCACTCTTTCAAAAAGAGTTCTTTACCCTTGTAAAACAAGGAGCCATTCCTGTGCTCTTTGATGAGCTTAACCCAGATAGCAATCAGTTATTTTCTGAAGTTCAAAGAAGTGATGATCCAGATTTAAAACATCAAGATCTCGCTTTTATTTCTTTTACATCTGGCAGTAGCGGTAAACCAAAGGCCATTCTCTATACCTGGGAATCAATTTATAAAAGTGCGATCCAGACAAATGACTTCTACCAAATAAGTAAAGATGATCACTGGGCATGTGTGCTCCCGCTCAGTCACATTGGTGGAATTATGATTCTCTTTCGCTGTCTTTTAAGTGGCGCAAAAATTTCATTTCACTCACCTAGCTCCTTTAATGAGACACTTGATGAATCAACCACATTGATTTCCCTAGTGCCAGCACAATTATCAAAAATAACAACTCTAAGAAAAAAATTAAAAAGTCTTCGCTGTATCATTCTTGGCGGCTCGCTCTCAAATAAGAATCATATTAAAGAGGCCATCGTCGCTGGCTTTAATCTTTCCAATAGCTATGGTCAGAGTGAAACCTGTGCTCAGTTAAGTGCGACACCGATTACAAATAATCTGGAGACTCTTCTTAGCATTGGTCTTCCATTTAAGGAGAATAACTTTCATATTGATGAAAGTGGAACTTTGAAAATTGAGAGCTCAAGACTCGCTCTTAAATACTTGAATGGACCAAGATTTAATGGAGTCCTACAGACTCAGGATATCATCGAGTTTGCTAACGACTCTTTTTATATCAAAGGACGAGCGGATGATATCTATATCTCAGGTGGCGAGAATATTTCCAAACAAAGAGTGATAAATGCTCTTGAAGATAGTCTTAGTGGCCTTAAAGCTCTTTGTTTACATCCTCATGATAAATTTGGAACCATTAGTTATGCGATTGTGAGTGAGCAAAAAGATCTGCAAAGTAACGCTCAACTTAGGACCAGACTTTCGACACTCTCAAATTTTGAGAAGCCTCATCTGTTCTTTTTTGACTTTGATCACTCAGAGGGGCAACTTAAGATAACCGAGAAAATAAAGGAGCAATACGCGAAGGCCCTTAATCGTTTTCAATTTTTAAAAGATTTGAAAATCAACTCACTCCACTTTGGAAAGATTGATGGTCCCCCACTCTATGTCTTTCATGGCTTCATGGGTGACTTAAATGATTTCAAATTTCTCTCAGATTCCAAATTAGTTAAACGCTATCATATCGTGCTTGTGGACTTACCTGGTCATGGCAAAACGACGTCAACCAATAAAAATATTTGCGAGTTTTCTAAACTCTTTGCAAAAAAAATCGATCAACAAGGTGCCACCCTTCTTGGCTACTCTCTTGGTGGACGCTTTAGCTATGAGGTCTCTAAGAATTTAAAGAACAAGACAAAGATTATTCTAGAATCATCAAGCCTTGGTCTTTCGAAAGAAGAAAGGGCCATTCGTCTTGAAAAAGATAGAAGCCTTTTTGCTAACGTAAAATATCAAGACGACCTCATGTCATTCTTAGATCGTTGGTACGCAATGCCGCTCTTTCAAAAAATGAACAAGCAAATTATCGAACGAATCAAAGAGAGAAGATCTTTTGCTCAAATTGAGGATTGGCAGCAATCACTTGAAAGATTTTCTGTAGGCCATCAGGAATTTGTAATTCCAGAAATACTGCCACATGATTACTTCTATATCTGTGGATCTCTGGATCAAAAGTATAAAGAGTACGCTAAATACTTTAAAAACAGCCTTATTATTGATGAGTCATCGCACAATACCCATGTCATGAACGAAGAACTCTTTATTGAGTATGTCGAATCCTCACTCTTATAAATTCATACACTTAGCAAATCGAATCCATCGAATACTAAAGTAAATCACTCAAATTTACGATAAAAACTTTATGAGTGTAAAAACAATCGATCGAAAAATATTAAACGAATTAAAGTCCATTAGTCGCTATGCAAAAGAGACGAGAAAAGAAGTTGAACTTGCAAAGTATCAAGCGCATCAAACAAAGGACTCACCCTATCTTTCCGATCGAAAGTATTTCTCCATTGAAGCAATCAAGGGAAACCCTGAAGAGACCGCCTGGAAGAAAGTTCCGACTTATGAAGAAAATCGTGGGGGATGGCTGCAAAGCGATACAACCACTGTAACACAAGGCGACACCACCATCCATTTCTCTAAGAAACTTAACATTATCTAACATTGAGTAGTTTTGTCAGATTTCTATTGGCCAAGATAATAAATTATTGTCACAATTTTCTTTCATCATGGAGGAATTATGAAATTGTTGACTATCTTGTCACTACTTAGCTTACCGGTAATAGCTAACAACAAAACGATTTGTGGATCGACGGACGACAGAATCCCATCAAGCATATCTGAAGTTGGACGACTATCTGACAGTAGAACTGGAAACGGTGGATGTACTGTTACGATGATCTCAAATAACTGTGGAATTACTGCTGGTCACTGCTTACCAGTTATCAAATTTGCAGAATTTAACACTCTCCCATCACGTGGTGGAAATGTTCAAAGATCTGCTCCTGAAGATATCTATGAAGTTGATCGCTCAACTCTTAAATATAAGAATAATGGACCAGGTAAAGATTGGGCCGTATTCAAACTAAAGAAGAACGAAATCACTGGTAAGTCTGCTGGTGAAGCACAGGGAATTATTCCAGTTAGCTTTGAAGTACCAAGAGTAAAAACTGCTTTAACAATTACTGGTTACGGAATCGATAGAAGCCAACCAACAAGAAACCTTGCCCAACAAACACATGACGGAGCTCTTGAAAAAGTTGGCGTTTACGATAGTTGGACAGGAAGAACAAATGAAACAGTTCTTGAGCACAGTGTTGATACGATGGGTGGAAACTCAGGTTCAGCAATTGTTACAACAAGAACACAGAAAGTTATTGGTATCCATACACACGGTGGTTGTAGCCGTTATGGTGGATTTAACCAAGGGACACTTATCTCAAAGCACGTTGAACTTAAAAGTGCTATAAGAGCTTGTTTAAGAAGTGATCGTCGTTAATCTCAATTGAAATTTAATAAATAAAAAGAGCCTCACAAAGTGAGGCTTTTTTTATTATGATATTTTCTTTTTCTTCTTTTTTTTCTTTTTCTTTTTCTTTTTCTTGCCACCCTTCTTGGCCAACATGAGACCTCCAAGAACAACTGCACCAATGATCAGATAAAGAGTCATATCATCAGACCCACCTGAGCTCGAACCTGATTCCCCTTGGTTGATTTGCGTATCAATAGCACCCGTATCATCATCAGCAAAGTCTGCACCTGCCCCAGGAACAGTTCCTTTTCTACGAGTTAGATTATAATTACCTTTAGTGTCTGCTGCCTTATCAAAAACTTTTAACGTTTCGACAATACGATCAAACAACTCACGGTAACTGTCCCTAAACTCTTTAGCAACAGAGAATGTAATGGCAACACCAAGTGTTCCTTTTACGGTTGCGAGATATCTTGTGTAGAAGCCTGGAACTTCAGAAGCAAGATGTTCAGCATCGACCCAAACATGATTCTGGGTTGCAATCTTCTTCTTACGAACATAAACCACTTCAGAAACCTGTGTCTTACCACCAGGAAGTTTAAATGACTTACTCTTCTTTAGATATGTTTCATACTGAGCAAGATCATCTTGAGATCCTCTAAGCTTTGCTGCGAGAATAATGATCGCTTCTTTTTTCTTTTGCTCAACATTTGACTGGCAAACCCACTCACTTCCCTCAAGTTGGCACTCCCAGCCTCTTGGCAGTTGAAACTCCATGAACTCACTAGTAAAAGTCTTTGCACGAACTGTAAACATACTGAATACTGCAGCAAGAACAATTAATAATCTCATACATCCCTCTTATATTAAGCTTATTAAACGTGATTTTAACTACTTCTCGGTTACTTCACTCTAACAGTAAAGCCTTTTTCGATAGCAACATCTTTAAATCTTTTAACAACTTTAACAATGGCCCAATCAGGACCACTTTCATAAATAAAACCTGTAGCAATTAATACGTTCCCACCAAAATAATCAGATTTATAAATATCAGCTCTTGAACCTTTAACAATATCTTGTGAAAGGCCTTTATCAATCTTAAAAAAAACACCTCGTGGGGAAATTTTTAAAATTGAAGCTTCTGCTGAATACTCTTTAAAACTATTTTCAAAACGATCCTCATTGGTAACCCCTGAAGAATTCCAACGTAAAGAGAATAATGCTTCGGTTCTACCATCAGTACTTGCACCACTAAGAGTCTGACCAAGCTGAAAACCTAAACTATACTTGTTATTCATTAAAATATTAATGGCGCCAAATGGCATCATGTATTCACGATTAATTGAATTCCAACGATTCGTTGAACCTGTTGCTTGAATCGCCTTAGCTGTTGGATCATCTGCATACTCATCGGCACCACCAGAGATGATTCCCTCAATACCAGCAGTGAATGCATATTTTTTAAACTTCTTAATCAAGGCAATTCGATAAGGAAATTCAAAAGATAAATCGTTAGGTGGAATTCGATAACCGATTTCCCCAGAAAAAATTGTCGAACGAGAGGCGATATAATCAAGATGGTATCTTAAATGAAATTCAGAACCATCATCTCCGAGAATAACTTCATCACTTGGTACACTGGCCTGATTAGCGTAAATCTCATTTGAATAGAGTTTGAATCGATAACTCAAACTAACGGCAGACTTGTATCTTGGCGATCCCTTAAAAGCATACTTAAAGTGAAAACCAAGTGACTCAATACCAGTATTAGAAGTACTTCCACCACTATCTGCACTTTCAAGTTGGCGAAACATGATATCTGCACCTAATTGAAAATTAGCAGACCAACCATAGTCTAGTCTTACAGTTGAATCTAATATTTGATAATCATCTTCCACACCGAGCTCTTCTTCCTCACCATCGACATTGTATAAACTTGTCGTTTTTGAATAGAGCGTATCAATGTAAAATCCCCATGCTTTTTCATAAAGAGTTCGAGAACTATGTGGAAGAACATCTGCTAGGGATGAATTAATGAGTAGAATTGACGAAAATAGAACAACTTTATTTAATCTCATATATTTATGATACAAGATTTTCGATATTTATAAAATCTGACAACTTTTTGAAAGATTTACCTAGGCAGCAATTTTCTGCTCAGCACTTCGAGTATTGGCCAAGAAACATTCACTTTTCCAATAACCATTATCAATAGAGAAATGGAAACTACCACCATTTTCCTGACAGATTTTCGTAATAGATTCGAGACCTAAATGGTCAGATGCTTTCATGTCTGAATGCAAAATAAATTGTCCAAGATCTTTTTCCAGGTTCATTTTATTCTGACTAAAACGGTTTAAACTATTTAGGACCTTAAAATGTAATCCATCTTCTTGGTAATCAAATATACAAATAATTTCATCACTACCTGCTTCATAAGCATTCTTAAGAAGATTGGTCATAACGCGATGAAAAGAGATTATATCAATCTTACATGTACGAATAACATCAAGATCAGAAGTATCAGAAACCATTCCTCTAAATTCAAAAGTTACACTTTCATTTTTTACAAAGTACGAATCAACAAGATTATAGACTCTTCCCATTGCGATATGAAAAGAGACCATCACTTCATTTTTACCAAGATTTTTATGATTAAACCCATAGTGATTATGAATAGTTTCTTGCAAAAGTTTAATCTCAACAACAAGACTTTGAATTTCTTCCGAAGACATGGTTTGATTAGATTTTTTTGAGCGCAAGAAAAGAAGCAGTGCATGTGTGTGATTTATCACATCATGAAAGAACATTCGATCAAGTATATTATTTTCAAGATCATTATTATTAAACTTAGACTCTCCACTTTTCATAAACTTATTGTAAAGATCAAAACCAATAAGCATTGTGGAAAAAGTCCAAAACATAAAGCTTAAAAGAGAGACGACTTCATTCACAGCAAGAAAATCACCCTTTCGATATGATTCAACTAACATGAGTGAGATAAATGCTATTGTGTAAATATAGAGCCAACGATAATTATCAGTATTACCACTCTCCGTTTTTACAATAGTATAAAAGTAAATCGTCATAGAAACAGGGAGTGAAATGAGATAAATGAAGTCATTTGTATGATGAGCGAAACTCATCCCTATAATCATCACTGTTTGAAAAATAAAATAATAAACATAGTCATTAAGTGTTGAAAGGTACTCAGATAACCTCTTAGTATAAAAATAAAAGATCCCATTGCCAACGACAAGTCCTGTTGTAAAATGAGAATTCTGTAAAAAACTTGAATCTATTAGAAATAAACTCATCCAAATAAAGAATGAGGCAATAAAAGAAGTCGCTTTGTAGAACTCTAACGGCCAAAAACGATTAAAGTATTTCT
>CAWUIU010000069.1:0-11475 GCA_963922285.1 uncultured Oligoflexia bacterium
CTGATGCTTACAATAGAGGTTATTCTGATGGTTTTAACGATGGAGAAGCTATTGGATATGATCAAGGTTATGATGATGGTTTTATTGACGGTGACGCTTATGGGTACAACGAAGGTTACCTCGACGGTCTTGATGATGCAGAGTCAGATGCGTATCAATTAGGTTATAACGATGGTTACGAAGATGGTGATGATGATGGTTTTGACGACGGTTATGACTCGGGGTATGACGATGGATACTTTGATGGTGACACAGATGGTTACGATATCGGTTATGACGATGGTTTTGCTGATGGTGAAACGATTGGATTTAACGACGGTTATGACGACGGATACGATGATGGTTATGATGATGGTTATGATGATGGGGCTGCTTCAGGTGGATCTTTCGACGAAGGTTATTCTTTCGGTTATGACGATGGTTATGATGATGGATATGATGACGGATATTATGATGGTTATGGACCATCTTCGAAGAAAGCATCTTTTGCTTCTTTTTTCATCAACGATTTAGTTTCTTCTGAAAAAATTAAGCCTATCAAATTTGCGAATACACTTTCGACATCAATTACTGGAAAAGACCTTGAAAGAAAATCAGCAATGATTGAAATGAATAAAGTAAGACAGATGTCTAAAAATATCGAAACTAAATACAAGGTTCCTGCTGAAAGAAGTTTAGAAATTGCTAAACTTGCAAACAAGTGGAATAAAGTATCTTCTTCTAGAAGTGCTAGCGAAGCTGATATCAACAAGCTTTCTGCAAAAGTACTTGGAACTAGTATCTTGAAAATTGAAACAGCAGTCAAAGAGTCTATGAAAGGAGACATCACTGAACTGGACAGTGTTTTAACTTCAGCTAGTGAAATCAATGGAATTACTAAAGACCAGGCTAAAGTTATTGCCATGGACTTATTTTTCTAGAAAACGAGATTAAGAGGAAGATATGAAAAAGATAAACATAGCAATTTTACTAGTAGGCGTTATGCTTACAAGTTGTCGTTACGACAAAGGTTACAATGATGGATACAACCAAGGTCAAACTGAAGGTCGTACTGATGGTCATGCAGAAGGTTTGGCTGAAGGAGAAGCCGACGGCCGTGAGGCAGGTTTTGCAGATGGTTATGACCAAGGTTATGCAGCTGGTGATTCTGATGGATACGCCAGAGGTGAAAGTGAATATACTCCAGAAGAATATTTACAAGGTATTTCAGATGGTTTTAATGCCGGTCAAGCAGACGGTTATGTTCTAGGTTATGCTGATGGAGATGCTACTGGTTATGCCAGAGGTATTACTGACGGTAATGATCAAGCATATAACGATAGCTTCGCAGAAGGTAGAGCAAATGGTTATGCGGACGGTATATCCGACACTGCAACAATTAACGCTGCTTACAACAATGGTTATGAAAGTGGTTATAATCATGGACTTGATAGTGGTTATGATAGTGGATATGATGATGGTTTCGTTGATGGTGATGCACTTGGATATGCAGACGGTTATACTGATGGTTATAGTGATCTTTCCTGGTTCGAAAATCAATTAGCTTATAACAATGGTTATGATGATGGTTATGATGATGCTTTTAATAATTCCTTCAATGATGGTTATGACCTAGGTTATGACGATGGTTATGATGATGGATATGATGTCTCTTATACTGATGGGTATTATGACGGAATCATAGATGGTGATAACTCAGGTTATTCATCAGGTTATAACTACGGTTATGATGATGGTTATGACGATGGTTACGATGACGGTGATGCTGACAGTGGATCTTTTGATGAAGGATACTCTTTTGGTTACGACGATGGCTATGATGATGGTTATGATAATGGTTACGATGATGGATATGATGACTGGCTATGGGCGTCTTCAAGCCTAAATAAAGCTGGAAAAATGTTCTTAAACGACATCGTAGACATGAAGAAGATTCAACCAATTAAGCTAAGTGGTGATCTTTCAGTAAGTGTTTCATCAAAAGACATTGAGAAGAAAAAAGCAATGATTGAAAGAAACAAAGAAAGACAAATGGCAGCACAAATTAATAAAAAGTTTGGACTAAAAGCTAAAAGAAGTTTAGAAGTTGCAAAGCTAGCAAACTCATTTGCCAACACTTCAAGTACGAGAGCACTTACGAAGAAAGATATCAATGATCTATCAAGTAAAGTTCTTGGTGCAAGTCTTCTTGAAATTAACAGTGCCTTTAAAGAGTCTCTTAAAGGTGATACTGCAAACTTAGAGTTAGTTCTAGAAAGAGCATCTGATGCTAACGATATTTCCAAAGAGCACGCAGCCAAAATAGCTGTTGAGTTATTCTTCTAAAATTTAAGCAGAGACCCAAATTTCATAAACGTAGAGAGGAGAACGAGAGTTCTCCTTTTTTTATGCTAACAAATGAATACACAATATTCTTATGCCAGATAAGAATAAAACACTCTTATATATTATCACAAATTTATCTTCAGACAGTAACTTAAGTAGATAAATTCCAAAACGTGTCCCTAAGACTGTTAGAATTAAATAGCTGATTAACTCTCCTGAAAACTCAAGATAGTTAAATCCTGCAAAGAGGAAAACAGGGATTTTAATGAAGTGTCCGAGCATCTGCACTGCTGCCTTTGTCGCAATGATTTGATTTTTAGAAAGATCTCCTCTCAAAAAGAAAGGCGCAAGAAAAGGTCCCGTTGCACCGATGAGAGGGCCTAAAAAACCTACACACAACCCTAAACAATAAAAAGAAGTTTTCCTAACGTGAATAGGCTGCATATTCTTAGGTTTAAAAAGTACATAAAAAATTAACCCAGCAATTAATAATTGTAATTTTCTTAGGTCGCCTAACTCTTTTAAAATAAACATTACCAAGACGGCTGCAGGGATCAACCCCAAAATAAATGATTTAACGATGACTCTATCAACATCTTCACATAAGAAAAACATACGTGAAGAATTACTGGCCAGTTGGATTACACCATGTAGAGCAACTAATTGTTGATGAGAATAACCGACAAAGGTCATAATACTTAGAAGTACAATTCCCCCGCCCATTCCGGTAATTGCCGATACAGAAGCGGTGAAAAAAGAAGCTAAAAGAACAAGATATAAAATCATTAATAGCTTATTTCTATTTCATAACCATTATGCTTTCTCATATTGACCACACATTCATCAAAAATAAGGTATTGCCCTTTTATACCAAGAAGTGTTCCCTCAATGACAGATTGTTTATCAAATCCAACCGACTTAACTTTTGATGGGTATTCTATGACCGGATAATTAATATGTACCACATCTTCTTCAAGGTCTTGTGCTCCAAAATCATCGAGAAGATCTGCAATTGAGTCAAAAACATCTTCTCGAAGTGATTCAAGATCGATATCAGCGACTTCATTCATCAACATCTTTCGCCAATTTGTCTTATCCTTCATTGTCTTAGCAATTTCAATTTCGATTTCACCTGAGGTTTTACGATCATCAACTTGTAAAATAGGAAGGGCATAGCTAGCGCCTTGGTCGATCCACCTTATCGGGACCTGAGTATGCCTGGTAATTCCAACCTTAGCTTCACTTGATACAGCAAGATAAATAATATGAGGAATAAAACAGTGTTCTTTCCCCCACTCTGGGTCTCGACACGTTCCTTTGTGAAAATGGCATTTTTCCGGTTTTACAATACATGAGTCACACTGAGGAAGTTTAATAAAATTTTGATATGAATATCCTTGTCCATAAGATTTCTTAATTTTTTTCCCGTCATGAACATCAAAAATATTTCCAGTAAACTCTAGTTTTAGTTTTTTTTCTAAAAGGTCATTCATTGGTAATAGCTGGTCACCAACGGGAAGACTGTATTGTACAACATCTGCCAGTTCACTCTTCATTTTTAAAATTGAACCCTTCATTAAAACTTCCTTAGAAAATTCTTTGCATTATTAATAACTGGTAAAGGAATCTCATGTCCGCCTTCAAAACTTTCAAAATGAATATCTTTAGATTTAGATGATAATATCTCATAAAGTTTTTGAGACATATTAAAAGGTAAGACAGGGTCAAACATTCCATGACTTTGAAAAATTGGTAAGTCCTTAAAGTTCTCAGCACTCTTTTCAAACCTATTATAATCATAGAGAGTAGAAGACATTAACAACAGTCCATCAACGAGGTCTTTATTTTCAAGAACAATACTTGTTGAAATCATACTTCCTTGAGAGAAGCCCCCTAGTACGACTTTCTTATAGTCCTTTTTTAATTCCCTTACATAATTCGTAATTTGCAAAGTAACTTCTTTAAGACCGGGAGGATCAGTTTGATAAAAGACTTCTTCAAACTTTCCAGCCTGGATATGCATTTGTAGCTTGACCATATCAATAGGAAACCATGCTTTTCCAGTCATTCCCATACCGATATCCACACTAAACGGTCCATCAACAAAGAACCAGTTTATTCTTTTATCGGGGTCTAAATATTGATGAAGAGGCGCAAGATCATTAAAACTTGCCCCATAGCCATGGAGGATGACTGCTGCAACATCACTATTGCCTTGTACATATAATGTATCGAAATCTGAAATTCTTTTAAATTTCATACTTACCTTCTTATGGTTTTTTAAACTCAAATGGTTTTTTACGATTGGGGTATAACGTTGTACAGATTTCACATTCGATGCCATGACAACTTCTGGCTCGACAATACTCACGACCATAAAAAATAATTTGCAGATGAAGCTTATTCCACTTTTCTTCAGGAAATAGCCTCTTACAATCTTTCTCTGTTTGATCAACATTTTTTCCATTTGTTAATCCCCATCTTTGCGCTAATCGATGAATATGTGTATCCACAGGAAAAGCTGGAACTCCAAAAGCTTGCGCCATAACAACTGATGCTGTTTTGTGTCCTACTCCAGGCATTTTCTCTAACTCTTCAAAGCTTGCAGGAACTTCACCATTGTGTTCGTCACAGATCATTTCACTTAAACGTTGAATAGCTTTAGCTTTTCTAGGTGCTAATCCGCATGGCTTAATTATTTTTTCAATCTGCTCAACAGTCTTCTTTCTCATATCCTGAGGATTATCCGCAAGTTTCCATAGTGAAGGAGTAACTTTATTTACTCTTTCATCTGTGCACTGTGCCGATAAAAGCACTGCAATTAATAATGTGTAGGCATCGGTATGATCCAGTGGGACAGGAGTCTCAGGATACAGCTCTTCGAGCCTTTCTACGACGTAATCTGCTCTTTCTTGTTTTCTCATAGAAAAACATTACCAAAAATCGAACATTTCGTACACTAGACAGAGGAAGATGCTCTAGCTAAGATAGGACTTGTGCAACACGTAATTATCCTTCTCATTAAATTCTATCAAAAATTTATCTCACCTCTATTAGGTGGTAACTGTCGCTTTTATCCGACATGTTCAGAGTATACAAAGAGTGCTTATGAGAAGTATCCTTTACATGTAGCGACGAAACTCTCTGTGACAAGAATATGTAAATGCCATCCCTTTCACTCTGGTGGTTATGACCCTCTTCCATGTGACAAAGAAAATAACAAAACAGAGGCTAAAAATGACTAAAATTATCATCATTTTATCTGGGCTATTCTCTCTCAATGTTCAAGCTAACTTAGATCAAATTATAAAAAAACATATCAAGTCATATAAGCTAAATAATGAACAAGTTGGTTTCTACTTGCATGATGTGAAACAGAATAAAACAGAGTACTCATTCAATGACAAAGAAGTCTTCTACCCGGCATCTATCTTTAAATCTTTTACAGCTTATTATATATTGAAAAACTTAGGGCCTAAGACTACTCTTAAAACAGAATTATCATACAGTGGAGAATTAAAAAATGAAAAGATAGAAGGCAATCTCTATCTTATGAGTGAAGGAGATCCTTACCTACTCACCAACGATATATATGATCTTGTCTTCATATTGCAAAAAAAAGGAATTACTGAAATAACAGGAAATCTAAAAATAATTAGCAATCTTCCATCTCTTGAAAGAATTGGTAATGTTGGACTCGACGATCAGGCTTACAACCAAAGTATTGCTCCTTTTAACATAAATTTTAATCGATTCAAAGCTATTAAGAATGGAACAAGTTACTATTCTCTGCCAGTAAACACACAGTTAAATATCATTAAGTCACCGCAATCTCTTTCCCCAGGAGAAATCTTTCAAAGGTTAAAAGGTGATAAAGAAGTTTGGAAAAGTTATCAAACACAAAAATGGTATTACGAACTCCCACTAAGAAACGCAACACATCTCAATGCCTTTTTCGTACTCGAAACGCTTAAAAAGAATGGGATTAAGATTTCTAATTCATATAATGTTGTCGAGAAACAAACTAATACAACTCCTCTATTCACCAAAGAAAGTCTACCTATATGGAGACTTATCGATCTTGGCTTAGAGTTCTCAAATAATTTCTTTATGGAGACACTTCTCCTAAAGGCAACAAATACGACAGATCTAAAAGAAGCATCTGAAATTATGAAGTCATATTTAGTTTCTAATTTTAAAGGTATAAATTTTAAAGATATTAATTTTGATAGAGGCTCAGGACTTACTGTAAATACTCAACTTCGATCGGATATCTTGGCAAAATTCTTTTCTCAAACCGCTCTAGAGAGGTTTGCGGACAAGTACTTTATTTCGTACTTTTCAATGAGTGGAACTGGAGGCTTTCTTGCAAAAAAATATCTCACAAGAAGTACGCATGAAAAGTTCTTCGCCAAAACAGGAAGTATGGATTATGTTAATAATATTTGTGGATACATTATTGGTACTTCACCAAAGACCTTTTGCTTACTTGTTAATGACAAGAAAAAAAGAATTGCACTCCAGGGACCAAATTCAAATGCCCTTGAACAAATGCGCCAAGATGCTAAAGAATGGAAGAAGCGTACAGACCGTTTTCTTGAAGATGTACTAACTTCTTATTTAAGATATTGAATACTAGTTCTCAAATTTACTAATTTTTAGATAAAAACATCTATGGTAACATTCTTCTATAAATACTTCTCAATTCACTCATAATAACACCTCCTCACACTTTAGTGAAAATTTATCTACAGAGATCTGTGCCTCGGAAAAATTTCACCTGACTTTTTCACAGGAAGTTCTTCAGTATGAACTGTAATAACGTTATTTATAGCAATTTTATTTTCTTCTCTTATAACGATTTCTCCATCAGAATAGAAGGAAGCGCCAAAAAGATCTTTCTCATTTTTTTCAATTACTTAGTTATCCTCAAATTTTACGACTGAAGACTTTTGACGTTTTTATCGTAAACTGTCAAAAACGGAGTGCATCATATTGTACTTAATAGAATAGATTTTCTACTATAAACATTCTTTAGAGGAGTCATTTATGAAAACAGTTATTTTCTTTTTATTCATCACAGCACTCAGTGCTCATGGACGTACAAAAACACTTCCTTCAATTACTGGAAAACTTCACAATCATACCGAGTTTGCGAACAATGAAATAAAAATAGAAGTTAGATTAAAATGTATAGAAGGACTCTGGGCAAGACCATGCGGTTTTAACAATTATGGATCTGGCTTTGCAAAAATAAATGAAGACGGTACCTTTACGATACCAAAAATAAAATTAAATGTTGAAAGAAATTTTATTCAAAAATTTGTTAAAACATGCATAATTTCGACTCCAACATCAACGAGAAGTGATATATGTTCTCAATCAACTAATAGAAATACTTACAAAGACGAATTTAAAAATCTAAGTATCTTTAATATTCCAGATACAAAGACCAACTTTATATTATCTACAGAACAAACATTAGAAGACTTTCTAGCGAACAATGACCGTTATCACAGCTTTTACTATAATCTAAGTGTAGAAGCGGAAAATGGGAATGTGTACGAAGTCTTTAAGCATGAGCTTCAGAGTCTCAAACAATCTGTTGAAGACATAAAATTTGATTTGCTTGTCTATAATGAAAGAATGAATAAAAACACTAATTTTAATTTTAACATGGAAATTGGCCTAGATAGCTTCTTACATAACCCAATACTTTATTCAAATGAGTTTTCAACAACTCTTTCTGTAGGAAGTAACCTTAGTAATTTATCCACTGCAATAATCCCTATTGAGAACTTCTATCAAGATATAAATGGTCAATGGGAAATTTATCTGTCGTTGAATGGAGATGCAATAGAAGAAGAGTTTAATGTCGATCGTTTTGAGTTCGGTTTTGATATACCTGGCTGGGTCTCAAGATTTGATGTCACTTGTGAGGATGGTATTATAAATGGTGACTTTTTCGATATTAATAGTAACTATGATCGAACACAGGTAAGAGCTAGGTATAAACTTAAAGGAACTTGTAATGAGAGTAGTGCTACTATCATCATTCAAAATTATGTTTTTGAATCATATAAACCGAATGAACAAAGAACATATTCATCTAGCATCAAATTCGAAATTGACTATATTGACTCAGCAAAGTTTGAAGCAAAAGGTTATTCATTAGAAACCGGTAGAATGCTTTTTAAATCAGTTATTGGCACTAACGCTAGTAAAATATAATATATTAAAGTAGTGCTTAGATCATCTAAGTGCTACTTTTATCATCTAAGAGATAAGATATGGATCAACATCTATTTTCACACTATAATTTGCTTCAATTTTGTTAAATTCTTTAAACATATTCACAAGGTAGTGCATTTGATTTACATCTTTTGAGACGAGAAAAAAAGACCAAGTGAACATATTAGCTCTTCGCTCAATCATTGCTGGGCTTGGCCCCCAAAGTTCAACCTTCATATTATTCTTTAAAATAACACCATGAAGAGAATTAACTTCATTAGATAGCTCATTAATTAATCGGTCTCGATCTCTCCCGCTTACATGAACAGCAATCATCTTCGTATATGGGGGAAAACCACCAATTTCTCTTGGTCCTAATTCGAATTCCAAAAATCCATTAAAACTATGTGTCTTCACAAAGCTAAACAAAGGGTTTTCAGGCAAGAGTGTTTGAATAACGACTTTTGCATGATCAGAGTACCGACCTGCTCTTCCTAAAATCTGGACAAGCATTTGGTAGGTTTTTTCCATTGATCTGAAGTCAGGAAAATTAAGCATACTATCAATACCAAGAATAAGAACAAGATTCACTTTTTTAAAATTATGTCCTTTTGAAAGCATCTGAGTACCAACCATGATATCGATCTTACCAGAATGAAAGTCATCGAGACGTTGCTCAAGTTTTTCTAAGTTAGTAATTTCATCACGATCAAATCTTTCGACTCTTGCCGTAGGGAAATAGGAATTAAGAACTTCTTGAAGTCTTTCAGTTCCGAATCCTTTTTGTAAGAGACTCATATTCCCACAATCTGGACACATCTCAGGGACAGGGATTTGATAATCACTATGCGAGGAGGAAAGGATATTCTTCCCTTTGAAATATCTTAGAGGCACTTCAGTATTTGGATCGACAAATTTATACCCACAACTTCGACATTGTAAAAAATTTGAAAAGCCTAAGCGATTAACGAAAACTAAAACTTGTTCTTTCTTTGCAAGAGCTTCTTCTACTTGATCAAGAGAGTCTTTTTCAAAAGGCCATAAGAATTGATCTGCGTCTTTCTTATCTCCTTGCTTTCGACAATCAAGAAGCTCGATTGTTGGGAGATGACCACTGGCTCTCTTATCAAGAATAAAGTAATTATCTTTTTTGATTTGTGAAAATTGGTGATAATTTTCTAGGCTTGGTGTTGCTGATCCCAAAACCACAGGACAATTAGCAATCTGTGCTTTTTTAATAGCAACATCTCTTCCATTATATGCGCAACGATCACTCTGCTTAAATGAGCCATCATGTTCTTCATCCACAACAACTAAACCAAGATTTTCAACAGGAAGAAAAACTGAAGAACGAACACCCATAACAAGGACAGGTCTTTCTGATTTTTTAAGAAATTTCCATACGGCATTCTTGTGAGAGGCGGTCACTCCACTATGATATGGAAGTATGGGACAGTCCAGGAACCGTTTAAATGTCTCCGTAAACTGAGGAGTTAAATTGATTTCGGGTAATAAGAAGAGACAACTCTTCCCTGAATCAATTACTTTCTTTATTAAATTTAAATAGACTAATGTTTTTCCTGAGCCAGTTACCCCATGAACAAGATAGCGGTCAAATTGACTAAGTTTTGCACCTATAGATTCCACAACAGGCTTTTGCATGTCGTTTAACTCAAACTCAAATGGCTCGTTCATACCAAATTCCATTTCAACGTCTCGAGGGCGTTTTAAGATCTTTGGTAATGAATCCCAAACAAGCATTCCCATATTGTAATGATAATACTTTGACATCCAATCGTAGAGTTTTAATTCAGAATGAGAGAGATGAAACTCATCAGCAACTATCTCTTTTATTGCACGTAGCTTATATTTCGTAGCAACTTCTTCGATTTCACTATCAGAAATTGAAAAAGGGACAACCACACCACTTGTCTTTCTTCTTCCAAGCGGAACTTCAACCAGTGCTCCCGGTGCAATTTCTTCACCAAGAGTCTTATAAGTCAAAATACTTTCACGACCAGGATACTTTACGGCGACCTGGCAGTAATTTGTACGATTCTCAACTGATACTTGTTGCGTCATTGCAATTTTCTTCTCTTATAAGGGTTGGTTTATTCTATTTTTACAAATAAAATACTTAATGAATATATAATTATCAAAAGAAGGTTACATGATCACTTGGGATACAAGTCCGGAAATATTTAGAATAGGTACATTTGCAATTAGATGGTATTCTCTAGCATTTATCTTAGGATTCTTCCTTGGTGAAAAATACGCAAGTATATATCTAATTAAAGAAAAAGGGTTTACTAAAGAAGAAGTTTCTAAGCTTCTCTATTACATGATCTTCGGTTGTATTATTGGTGCAAGATTAGGTCACTGCCTCTTCTATGAACCATCATACTATTTAACGAGACCTCATGAAATTCTCATGGTATGGAAAGGTGGTCTTGCTAGCCACGGTGGTTTTGCTGGTGTTATGTTCTCACTTTGGCTCTTTGGAAAAAAAGTAAAGCCGGTGGACTTTGTTTGGTTACTGGACTTAATGGGACCACCTAGTTTATTAACAGGTGCTTTTATTAGAATTGGTAATCTTATGAACTCTGAAATTGTTGGGAGGCCAACTGATGGAACTTGGGGATTTATTTTTAAACGTATTGATAATATTCCACGTCACCCAGCACAACTCTATGAATCAATAGGATTCTTAGTGATTTCCCTCATTGGATACTTCCTCTATGTAAAATTCTATAAAAAATTAAAACCAGGCTTTATGATTGGTTACATTCTCTTTGGAGGATTTACTCATCGATTTATAGTTGAGTTTTTCAAAGAAAATCAGGTAGCTTTTGAGAACTCAATGACGTTAAATATGGGACAACTTTTAAGCATTCCAATGATTCTTTTGGGACTCGTTCT
>CAWUIU010000070.1:0-11474 GCA_963922285.1 uncultured Oligoflexia bacterium
TTGAATTCTGCACCTAGAACTTTGGCACAAACACTTCTCGCATTTTCCATGGCCATGAGAATTTTATTTCCAAGATGGTGAATAGCATTTGGATTAGCAAATGGTCCTTCTTCCATTCTCTTAATAATGTACTCACGTACGTCTGCGCATAGTGGAGCGCTACCATTGTAATCAGCGTAAATTGTCATTGTCTCTATCCCTTTCGAACTAGCTTAGCTTAGTTCTAGCATTTTATTTAGAGCAGTTGTTGAATGCTCTTTTGTCCTCTCGTCTACTTTTATGACATTGATAGGATTATTGTCCCTAATTGCACGGAAGCTGGCAAGGAGCCAACGAGGTCGAACTCGGTACATCGTTGTGCAAAGACATTGATACGGTGATAGTGAGAAAATTTCTTTATCAGGAAACTCCCCCCTGAGGCGATTTACTAAATTGATTTCAGTTCCAACGGCAAATTTTGATCCCGCTGGAGCTTCTTTTATTTTATTTATGATGTAAGCAGTTGATCCATTATCGTGTGCCGCTTGAACAGTTTCAAAATTACACTCTGGATGAACGATAACGGTTACATCAGGTCTTTCTTTTTTTATTGTTTCAACTTGAGCTGCACTAAATCCTTGGTGAACAGAACAGTATCCATACCAAAGAATAACTTTGGCCTTATCAACTTGTTCTGGAGTTAAGCCACCATTGAGCATATTTGGATTATAGACAACCATATCTTCAACAGGAATTCCCATGTCAAAACAAGTGTTTCTTCCTAGGTGTTGATCTGGAAAGAAGAGAAGCTTTTCACCTTGAGAAAAGGCCCATTCAATAATGCTTCTGGCATTAGATGAAGTACAAATACTTCCACCGTTTTCACCGACAAATGATTTTAAAGTTGCCGCACAATTTATGTATGTAATTGGTACTATTTTATCTTTCGTCGAGCTTGTTAAAAACTCCCAAGACTTATCGATCTCTTCTCTATTTGCCATATCTGCCATTGAACAACCAGCATTCATATCTGGAAGAATAACTGTTTGATCCTCTTTTGATAAAATATCAGCTGTTTCTGCCATGAAGTGAACACCACAGAAAATAATGTAGTCTTTATCAAGTTTCGCTGCATCTTGAGCAAGTTTTAAAGAGTCTCCTCGGTAGTCAGCAAATTCGATAACATCGTCTTGTTGATAGTGGTGACCAAGAACAACGACCTTATCTTTGAGCTCTTTTTTGATTTGTCTTAGTTCAACTAGAACTTCCTCATCAGAAAGTTCCTCTTCAGAAATAATTGGACGTTTATCATCTTTGACATTAGCGAATAAATCTAACATTAAAACCTCTTTATATAAGGGTCTTTATAGCTATAAAATAGCAGATTAGCCAGTATATCCAGATCGAGAAAAAGTATTGTCAAGAGGATTAGTCTCTTGTGACTTCAAAACCAGCTTCTTGCCATGCAAGAATTCCACCTTCGAGGTTATAAAGGTCTGAGAATCCTTCTTGCATTAGAATCTGACATGCTTGTAGAGATCTTTTACCACTGCGGCATTGCATCACTATCTTTGCGTCTTTGTTAGTCAGCGTATTTGAAAATTGTGCTTGAAAATCACTAAGTGGAATAAATTTAGCGGCACCTATGTGACCCTCATCCCATTCGTTTTGTTCACGGCAGTCAATAAGTACAATTTCATCATTGTTATCAAGCCAAGTTTTAAGTTCAGTAACATTTGCACTATTAATCATAATTTATCTCCATGTGAATCTTGGGTATTTTACACAAGGAAGGGTGAAAGTGGCAACGGGACCCTAAAAAAGACAAAGTTATTTTTCTCAATTTTCTTTCATGGAAATTTGACGTTGTGTGATAGATTACCTACCATTTTAGTATAGAGATGTTTTTGATCAAGGTTGATCAATAAGGAGTATCCATGGAAGTGATTACAGTCGCCAATAATAAAGGTGGAGTTGGTAAAACAATGCAGTGCTACCAATTAGCATGTCACCTTGCAAGTAAAGGTCATAAGGTTCTTGCAATCGACCTCGACTCACAGGCGAATTTAAGTTCTACTTTTAATCTTCAAATTCAAAGAACACTTATTCCTGAGTGGTTAATTGGTGATGTAACAATTGATGAAGTTGTTGTGCCATCTGAAGGTAAAGGTAAATTTCACCAGAATATTACGGTTATTCCATCAAGTCGTCATATGGCTTCACTTTCAAAACTTCTTATTCTTTCTGAAGCAGAAATAAGAAAAGAAGCTGGAAGAAAAGAAAGACTAATGAGACTTCGTCTTGAACAAGCTAAGGGAATGTATGATTACGTTATTATCGATACTCCGCCAATGCTTGGTGACGAATTAATTATGTCTCTCGTTGCTTCTACTCGTATTTTAATTCCTACTCAAGCTCAAGATTACTCAATTGATGGTCTTGAAGAGCTAATGGATACATTTGAAATTATCAAAGAAACTGAGAACCCAGGTCTTGAGTTCGCAATTATTCCTTCAATGGTTAATGCTAGAAGAAAGATTGAAAGACAAAGACTTGAAGAGTTATCTCAAATGTTCAACGTTACTCCTCCAATTAGAAACCTTGTGCAAATGCAAGAGTCGATCTCAACAAAGAGACCAATCTGTGCAATGGGGAAAAAGTCGCGTGGACGTCAAGACTATTCACAACTTTGGGAGTCATTAAACTTATAGTTTGATGAGCCTTAGTGAGGGCAACACACGGAGGTGTTGCACTTTTTTATATTCGGGAGTTTGCCTAGGGATAGATGGCGACTCTTTCAAGGAAGAATGAGGATATTATTGTATGGCAAAAGAATTTGCACCTAGAGTATCTAAAAGAAAAAGAAGAACAATTGATCTGACAGAGTCGATGGACATGTCAAAATTCAAGCTTAGAGACGAAAGACTTTTAGAAGGAGCTCAGCTTGATGAAATGTACCTTGCTGATATTAATGTAAAAGAGCAGGTAAGAACTAAATTTAATGATTCATCATTAAAAGATTTATCTGAAAATATTAAAGCAAATGGTCTTATTCAGCCACTTGTTGTTCATAGAGATAAAAGAGGTGTTTCAACTCTAATCTGTGGTGAAAGACGTTTTAGAGCAATGACTCTTGCAAAAATGGAAAAGTGTCCTGTTTTCATTATTGAAAACAAGAACGAGCAAGAGCTAATGGCGATTCAATTCTCTGAAAACTCTTCAAGAGAAGCCCTTCATTATATTGATAAGGCCGATGGTATTTTAAACTATCAAAAGGCAACAAAGGCTAGTGAGAGAAAGATCCAGGCGGCTCTTGGTATTTCAAAATCTGAAGTTCATAGAAGTTTAATGATCGCAAAAATGCCTAAACGTATTAAAGAGTCAGCAAAAAAGTATGATATTGAGAAGTATGTTCTTCTTGAGCTAGATGCTCTTGATAAGGGTGCTCTGAAGACAAAGCTAGCTAAGTTAGTGAATAGTGGTGAAATCACGAAGAGAGCACAGCTTAAAAAAGCAATTAAAGATGGTGGAGTTCTTGCGGCTGGTAAGAAAAGAGTTCGTAAAGCTCCAGCTGTTCCTAAGGGTGTTTCTGCCAATGCATTACTTAAGGCATTGAATTCACAAACAAAAGGTAAGAAGCTCGATAAGAAAACTCGAGACGCTTTGAATGAAATTCTTAAGGAAGCACAAAATATCGTCGACGTTTAAGAGAATTCAATGTTTTGCACGGAGTATCACTTGTAGATATTTCCGAGCGAATTGATCCAGGTTACATTTTATTACATAAGAAAGGCAGGTGTTGATTCCTGCCTTTTTTTATATCAAAATATTATTGATAGCGAAGTTGGCAGGATGCTTGCACCTATATTACTTGAAAAAGAGGGGACTCAAGTAATTTAGGGGACATACTATGAGGGAACAGATCATTAAAATTTTTACACAGCGTACAAACATTAGACAGTTGTTTGTCATCTGCGCGGTGGGTACTTGCGCGTTTGCGTCTGATCTAGAGAGCTTAAAAGTTTTTAATCCAAATTATAGAATACAAGAAAGAGCACCACAGAGTTTCTTGCCTGATGGTGACTATATTCCTGCACCACAAAGAAAAGAACTGTGGCTAGAAAAAGTTCTAGTAGAAGATGATGCTGGAGTTCTAGTATCAATTCGAAAAGACTTTTCAGATTGGGATGAGACGGAAGAATATGTAAAGAACTGGGATTTAGAATCAACAGGTCTTTATGATGTGAAAACTCCTGAGAGTAAGAGATCATATCTTGGTAAAAGAATTTTAAAGTACTTTGATAAGAGAATCTCTGGAGAAGTTAAGAAAGCTCCGAAAGGATCGAAGCTACACAAGGTTGGGCAGGTTCAAAAAGCACTTAAGCCGACGACAAAAGTGGCCGTTAATAAATATCTTAAGCTTAGATTTAAGGCCCGAGTTCTTCAAGGTAAGGCGATCATGAAGGTGGAAAATCCATTTGTTGACGCTGATACAACTTATGAAATCTCACATGGTTTGAAGATGAACTTAGCGAAGAAGATTGAGGTCATAGACACGACTGCAAAGGTTGAGTACAGACCAACCGACAATGATTATAAAGCTAGTTTAGTTAAAAACTTTACTTCGAGATTCGGTACAGAATTGTCAACTACTGACAATTATGAAGATGAAAAAGGTCATGACACAAGACTAAGATTTTTCTTCAATGCTCCATTTAATTACTAGTACCTACTTGTCGAAATCTCACTAAGATCTTAAAATTTACTAAAATTGTAAACGGAGATACATGTGAGCTTAATGGAAAGTCCGCTCTATCAAGATGCGGTTGCACAGTTAGAAAAATCAGCAGAGATCATGGGCCTTGACCCAAATATTATGGAAAGACTGAAGTACCCTAAAAGAGCGCTTCAAGTAGCAGTTCCTATTCGTCTTGATGACGGTTCAGTAAAAACATTTCAAGGATATCGAGTTCAGCACAATATGACTTTAGGTCCTGGTAAAGGTGGGATTCGTTTTCACCCAAAAGTGGACTTATCAGAAACAGCTGGTCTTGCCATGCTTATGACTTTTAAATGTGCTCTTGTTGGGCTTCCTCTTGGTGGAGCAAAGGGTGGGATCTCAGTTGATCCTACGACTCTTTCAAGACAAGAGATGCAAGCACTAACAAGAAGATATGCAACGGAGATTAATATGGTTGTTGGACCAACCATTGATATCCCAGCTCCAGATATTGGAACTGACGGACAAACAATGGCTTGGTTCATGGATACTTATTCACAACTTAAAGGGTATACAGTTCCTGGTGTTGTAACAGGTAAGCCAATTACTGTTGGTGGATCTCTTGGTCGTGCAGAGGCGACAGGTAAAGGGGTTGCTTTCTGTGTAAACTTTGCTGCTAAGAAAATGGGAATGAAAATTGATGGAAGTACATCAGTTGCTATTCATGGTTTTGGTAAGGTTGGTGTGCCAGCTGCTCAAGACCTTCGTGACCAGGGTGCAAAGATTGTTGCCATTTCTGATGTTTCAGGTGCCGTCTATAATAAAGATGGGATTGATATTGATAAAGCGATTGAACACACAAGAAGAGGTGGATACCTTAAGGATTTACCAGGTGTTGAAAAAATCACAAATGATGAGCTTTTAACTCTTGAGGTTGATATTTTAATTCCAGCAGCAATTGATGGAGTCGTGACAAAAGACAATGCGCCAAATGTAAAAGCTAAGATGATTGCTGAAGGTGCTAATGGACCTTTAACAAAAGAAGCAATTGAGATTCTTGCAAAGAAGAACGTTTTCATAATTCCAGATATTCTTTGTAATGCTGGTGGTGTTATCGTTTCATATTTTGAGTGGGTTCAAGGTCTTCAAAACTTTTTCTGGGATTTAGGACAAATCAACTCTAAGTTACATGACATTCTAAAAGATGCTTTTGATAATGTTTTTGAGGCATCTCAAGAGTATAAAGTTGATATGAAAAAAGCTGCTTTCATTGCTGCCTTTAAACGTTTAGAGCGTGCAATGAGATATAGAGGCTTATTTCCAGGTTAGAAACTTATTTTTAATATACTTACTACGTCAAATTTCAAAAAACTCCCTTCGAAGTATCTCATGTACGTCTCAGGGAGTTTTTCTTATTATCCTTGTAATCATATCAAAACTAAGCCTCTAATATTTTTAGCGTTAATCTTTTCTTTTAATGTTTATGCTGATGTTCTTGATGTGAAATTAACTAATCAAGTTCGTGAATCTTTTGATTATAAAGATGTTTGCGCTAGCTTTGGTGTTAAAGAACCACTACTAATTAATAAGGCTTCAAGAAAGAAAATTGATTGCATGGGAAAAGAGTTTTTGATCTCTAAATTCTGTGCTGAAAAGTTTAAAGACTCTGCCGATTATGCCTATGCTGACTTTGATCTCGTTTCAAAAAAAGTGAATTGTAACTTTGCCTCTCAGGTAATTGTTACTTTTCAGTGTCATGTAAAGTATAAAGAACTTTGTAAGGATAATAAAAAAGGCTGTCTTGGCTTAGGAAAGCTCTACGCTCGAAATTTAAATTACTTTAAAAACTATCTTCAAGAGATCTATCCTCCTATTTTAAAATGTTTCTTTTCAAAAAAAGAAAATACGAGTTTATTGAAGCCATTATTATAACTATTTAGCATTTTTCAATCAAATCAATCTTTGCATAAATTCTCTAAAAGGAGACTGTATGCAAAATCAAATTAAACTTATTATTCCAGATTGTGGAACTCCTAAGATTAGTGAGGCCTTTGGCTATTCAACCAGAGGTGTTCCTGGTCTTGATATTGTCGGCGTTGGTAAGAGAGGGAGAGTTCTCAAGGAGAAACTTAACTACATCAATCGAAAAATAGGAGTAAAGATTCCACCGAAGAGATATGTTATTTGTCTTAGTGATGAATATATGGAAAAGGTGGAACTGGGTACATTTCGATGGCTTGAGCTACCATGTCTTTTACTCTATTGGTCTTTAGCAGAAGTGATTAATATTTCAAATTTGGATAGTTGTTTGTGTGCCGGTATCCTGTCAACCTCGGGCGATATTATTCCTTATCGACTGAATGAAAGTAACAGCAACTTTTTTGAGAAATATTTTAAAGAAGGTGATAAATTAATCGGTCTCTGTGATGAAAACTTCGTTTCACAAATTATCCCTGTTGATCAGTTAGTTGCGCCTAAATTAAAGATAGCAGCGTAAACTGATTAGTACTTACTCATATTCTTGGCATGCCATTTCTTACAGTTTTAATCTGAAATTAAGGATTTATACGATGCGCTATGAAATATCGGCTAGTTACAATTTTGCCGATCGTTTACATTTCTTAATAATGCTAGAATTAAAGGCATTAAATTTATTTTACTAGTATTTAAGTTTTAAACAATTGGTATTGAAAATGAGACTGATCAAATCATTTATTCAAAAGAACAAATTAATTCTAAGACAAGCTGTGCTTAATAAAGCAGGCGTGGGGATTGCCATGGCCATGGTTGCAGGGGTTTCCTTAGCGCTAGGTGGACTTCTTGTCTTAAACTCTGATCGCTTTTTTCAAGCGGTAAATTCTGAACAAAAGAGAAAAGATATTGTTAGTTCTATAATGGAGGAGATTAATTCTACACTAGCAGATCGAAATGGTTGTGTAGCAGCTATGAATGCCAATTTTAATAACGTCGGTCTTTATCAAGCTTTTCCTTATAGCTTGAGTAGCGATAATAGTTTATCAATTCAATCTATTGGTGTAATCCCTGATCCGGGAAATACTGCAAATCAAAGGACTATTGCTGTACGCTTTAGAGCGATTAAGAAGCCAAGTGGGCAAGTTCAGGATTTTCTTCGTCGTGTTCAGGTTGAAATTTTTAGTGATCCCAATGGTGCTCAGTACTGTATGAGTATCGAGCAGGGTGGAGGCTCAATATCTGTCTCTAGCTTTTGTGGAAATCTTGGTGGTCAATTTGTTAATAATCAATGTACTTTTAACGCTGCTGGTAATAATGTTTTGGTTCCAGGTCAGAACTTTACAAATGTGTTAAGGCTTAGAGCTTGTCAGTTGCTAGGTGGCTCATATGTTAATGGACGTTGTGATTCTGTGAACGTTGCTGGTTCAGTTCATTCTGATAGACATTTTCCTGGACCTGGTGCAGGTATTGATGAGGTAAGATTAACTTTTCCGATTACTGATGACAGGAGGGAGTCGTTCTCTGTAGCGGCATGTGGACTTAATGAAATTGCTACGGGGTATAATGCGGATGGTTCTCTTAGTTGCTTAGCGGTAGATTGTAACTCTTCATTATTTTTAAGTGATCCAACGGTTCAGGTTTTTTCAACTTATGCACCCACTCAAGTTAACAATGGGCTGATTGAATGTCGCTGCCTAAAGGATTTTAGATTTGGTTCAGACCCACATACTAACTCTGGGGCGAGACCTGTTCCCGTTGCACCACCTGTAAGTCCTTTTCCTCAACCATTAGATTATGGCCTAACTGGTATTGATAATAATAATGGAACTGTTGGCTGTGCTGACTCTGGAGGAGCACCAGATCCATTTGCTTGTGCAGATTATCTTTATGACGATGGATGTGGTACTGGAACGACGTGCACAGTTGAAAGAGGAAGGTTCCCAGGATGTTGTGTCACTACAACAAGTGAAAAATATGTAATTGTAAATTCATGTAATGATATTTGTGCAGTAGGACCTGGTTGTAATGCAGATGTTAATAATCCTGGTGCAGGTTGTTCTGTCACAACTTGTCCGGCTTCTCCTACGGCAAAGTGTGCAGTGAGTGGATCAGCAACAGCACCAAACTCTCGAACATGTATTGCTAGTGCAGAGGCCGGTGAAGGTTCTGTAAATGTTCCGGGTAATTGTGGAGGAGGAGTAACTGGTAGTTGTACTATGGACTGTGCTGCTGGTGGAACATGGACAGTTAGTAATAGTCAGGTTAATGCTTGTGTAACATTGCCAGTGACTTGTGATAATTCCCAAATTGATGATGCCTTTAGCTCTAATTTAGGAATAGCGATAACAGCGATAAGTCCCACTGTTGATAATGCAATGACTCCTCTTGTGAATGAAATGCTATATACTGAAGTTGGAGATGATTTTGTTACAAATGGTGGAACGTTGAGCTGTGTTTCTGGTACAGGTTCAGGGTTGACGGCTACATGTTCAACTGGTGGAGTATGGACTGTTACGGGTAGTTGTACTCCGACAACTTGTGACTCATTTGATGTCTCTGATAGTAATAGCTTTGCTGGTTCTAACCCTTCTGTTTCCAAGTGTAATTCCGATGCTCTCGCACAAAGAAATGCTTGTTTAGGGCTATCGGGCTGTTACTTAGAGACAGGAACGTATTCTGATTTATGTAGTCAAGCTAGTCCTTCTAATCGTGTGTGGGAGGTTCAATGCACATCGAATATAACTTGTCAGTTGTCTAATATTCCTACAACTGCGAATACGACCTATACATTACCTTCTGCTGGTGCTTTAGGGTATTATGGAAATAATACAGGCCAAACTTATACTGGTACATGTAACTCTGGATACTCTGGTTCTCCATCTGTAACATGCCAGGCAGATGGGACTTGGTCGACAAGTGGTTCGTGTACTGTTAGTTCTTGTTTAAACAGTGCACTTACTTTTCCTAATGCAAATTATAGTACATCTGGTTCGACAAGTGATACAAGTTCTATTTCGGGTGGAATTTCATGTAATAACGGTTTTACGGGGACACCATCAGCAATTTGTAATAATGGTACCTGGAACACGACAGGAAGTTGTACTGCTACATGTAATGATCCACCTCTACCTGCTGCCAATGCTGTGAATTGTGGTACAACGCAATCAAATTGTCACGGTTCGGTTACAGGCACGAGGTGTTCTAATGTCTTTCAGACTTGTAATGCTGGTAACTGTGAATGCTTTGTTGCAGGTACCAAAATAACTATGGCCGATGGAAGTCTTAAAAATATTGAAGACGTTCAAGTTGGAGACAGACTGAGGGGTGTTAAACATGACAATACAGTTTTATCTCTTAAGCCGTCTTTTAAGAATGGAAATATATACTCAATTAATGGTAGTGGCTTTTTTGTAACAGCTGGACATCCATTTATGACAAAAGATGGATGGAAAGCTTTTGATCCTAAGTTAGGTATGGAGATTAATCCAGCATTAGAAATTTCAAAATTAGAAATTGGAGATACCATAATCAGAATTGATGGAGAGGTTTTAGTTGAGCAAATAGATTTTGAGTACCAAGAGGTAGAGGTATATAACTTTGAAGTTAGTGGTGAAAAGGTTTATTACGCTGATGGGTTCTTAGTGCATAATAAATAATTTTCACGCTCTTAATTATTTAAATGTTAATGATGACTCATACTTGTGGCATAGCTAGCTTTAAAGAATATGGCGTAGAGATGATAAGTAACTGTAATTTTAAATAGTTAAAAAAATACCTATCGTTTAGCTAATTGGATAATGTTAAAATTAATATCATTTGCAATAAAGATTTTTTAACAATGAAATATTACATGGTAGTTAACAGTGAAGAATAACATTAGAGATTTTTTTGATTTGTATTTTAATCGTAAAGGTTTTTCATTATTAGAAGTAATGGTAACTCTTGGCTTATTTGGAATAATTGGTGTCGGTGTTGTTAATTTAACTGGATCTAGTTCGAATCAAAAAAAGTCTGCTCTTCAAGATGCATTTATTTCGGTTGCGATGAATAATATTTCCAATGCAATGTCTAAATCAAATACGTGTATAAGAAATCCTTCAGCTGCTCAATTATTAACAATGGCCCAAGCAGGTAGTGCGTTACCAAATGGTTCAGGTGTGGTAATCGGTGCCTCTGTAAGGCAAGCTGAAGCTGCGCCAAATTTAGGTCCTGGAGATTCTCGGGTTATTCAAGTTCGCTACATTGTTCCTTTTACGAAAAAAAGTGCTAGGGGGGGACAGCGAACAGTTAATCGAATTGTTTATGCTAAAGAAGTTTACTACAATCCAACTGGATCGAATGCAGTTGGTACCTATAAAGAGTGTGCAGACTATGAAGATTTAGCAACAAAAAATGCTTTTAGGGCGAATTGTGAAGTAATAGGTGGTACATATCGAGAAATGGATACGAGTGGTACAGTTGATCCTCTAACTGGAAAATTTTATCGATGTGATCTAACAGCTGTTAATGTAAACCATACGTTTATTGAAAATATTAGAAGAGAATTATGTCAGATAGTTTTTGGAACCGGAACAGATGCTGACTCTTCATATAACTCCGCAACGAATAGATGTCGTGATCTCTTACTTATTGGTGGGGGAAATGCTAATACTATAAATTCAACAAACATCACGCCTGCACAAATTTCTTTAGATGGGGCGGCAAGAACTTCTTTTGATCAAACAGCGTGTGATACAGGTATCCCAGGTGATAACTCATTTGTTAAAAGTGTGAATGCAGATGGCACGATTAATTGTGTAAG
>CAWUIU010000071.1:0-11387 GCA_963922285.1 uncultured Oligoflexia bacterium
ATTCCAAAGTCGATCATTCCTTGAGAAAGATCGATACCAACAACTTCATCTGTCTTTGGTGTTTTTGCGTGTGTAATTGTTAGATCTCCTGTTCCACACGCGAGATCATGACATTTAAGTCCCTTTCTTTTAGGTAGGTTTAAGATGACGACATTACGCCAATAAATATCGATCCCAAACGAGAGTATATGATTAAGTAAGTCATAGGTTCCAGCAATCTTGTCAAAGATTTTCCATGACTCGTTCTTTCTCTCACCTAAAACTGTATTTGTTGAATGCTGCTTGTGGTCTAATGACACGCTATCCTCTCTTTATATAATTACGAGTTTTTTAAACTCTTCTACCAAATATAGATTACTTTGATAATTAAAAATAATCGTTTTACACTAGCTCTACATTCTGATAATTTCTCCTTTGATATTAACAATTTGTCTTATTTTAGAGACCTTTTATGACCGATTTTTTGGCCAATATTCCAGAATCTGTACTCGAACGATGTGGTCGCCTCGACTTATCTGTAGAAAGTAAGAACTGTCATCAAGCAGTCGATCAAATTTTAGAAAAGACAGTCCTTAGTGGTGGAAAGCGTCTAAGGCCGATGCTGACGTATCTCGCAGGTCAAATTGTTCTTAATGATATTAGCCAGTTAGATCCATTTTCAAAGGCTATTGAGATGGTGCACGCAGCATCCCTGGCTCATGATGATGTTGTTGATGAGGCTACCCTTAGAAGAGGTGAGCCATCAATCAATATTGTTGCAAGCAATAAAAGAGCCGTCTTAGCGGGCGATTATCTTCTTGCTGATGTTATCTACACTCTTGCCCATAAGGGTGATCTAGAAATCGTTAAAGAAATGTCAAAGGTTATTGAAGAGCTTGCTCTTGGTGAATGGATCCAAAGTGATGCCATTTTAGAGAGAAGTTACTCGCGTGAACTCATTCAAAAAATTGCTCATTATAAGACAGCTTCAGTTATGAGCTGGTGTACTTGGATTAGCTCTTACCTTGCCAATCATAGTGCAGAGGGGCAGCAAGCAGCAAAGAGTCTTGGACATCATATTGGAATCGCATTTCAGCTAATGGATGATACCTTAGATTTTTCTGAAGATTCGCAAAAAGATCAACTCCTCGATATAAAGAATAATATCGTTAATTCTGTTGTTCTTGAATGGTTGGAAATGAATCCTTCAGTCTTTAAAGAGTATAAAGATGGAAAAGACTTAATCGATCTTTGGACAAATGAGAATCTTAAAAATATTGATGAAGCGGTTCAGTCTGTTGTTGATATTGCAAATTCTCATATGGATCAGGCAAAGAAAGCCCTTGATATCATCGTTCAAGAATCCACAAATAAAGAAGCAAAAGAGCTAGCTTCTCCTATTCTTTTTCTCATGGACTTTATTTTAAAAAGAAGTTTCTAAGGAAGCGTGAACTTAGCCCAGATAGGGAAGTGGTCACTTGCTTTCTTTAGCTCGACGGTATCTTCGTTAAAGCACGTCTCATCTGATCGTTTACCTTTAGGTCTCATCGATCTAGGAAGCTCATTAATTTTTAAACAGCTTCCCTCGTTCTCAACTGGATAATAGATACCTGAATCAACAAGCTTAAGACCTCGGTAAGCTATATAATCAAGAAGCATTCTCATCCTCTTCTCGCCGAAGTGTTGTGCTTCGTGAGTATGATCGGGTTTTCTTATCCATAGTTTAGCTTGTCTGAATATTCTTCTTAAAACATCACTTCCTGGTTTTGAATCATAGATTGAGACATTTAAGTCACCGACAATGATAAATCGATCAGTCTTTTTTAATGGTTTTATATGCGAATATTTTTTTGGAAGTTTCACTGGAATGTCGGTTCCACCAGTGATGTACCACTCCAAAAATCTTAATTGATCTCTGTTTCGGTAGTAATTTGGAGTTCGTTTGTTTCCAAAATGGTAAGCCGGTACCGTGTGTAGTGTGATGATGTGAACTTCTTTATCCTGAATTTCAATAACACTATCTGTGAAAGACTTATCAAATAATTCGATATTTTTATTAAGTGCTTTTCCGTTTGCTTGCTTAAAGCGAATGGTACTAATTTTCTTATTGAAGTCTTTCCACTTGAGATCTTGTAGAACAATTTCTTCTTTTATTGGATGATAAGTAAGAAGAGCTGTCGAATATTGTCCTGGGAAAATCCCAAAATTACTTTGGTCCGCATATTTTCGAGATTTACGTGTCATTTTTTCGAAGTATCGGCCCTTAAACTTTTTAGCATTGTTACCAGTGTTTGCCTGGTTGAAGCTGATGGCCATATTGTCAGGGTTTCCACCAAGACGTCTTGCTAATTTGTCAGCATTCTTCGCAGTAGTCTTATACTTGTCGCTAGGAACATTTGGCAGATCATATTGAATTTCATTGATAGAGAGAACATTGTAATCAAGATTCTGTAAAACATTTTCCACTGCTTTCATTTGAGGATGGTTCTTATCATCAAGCTTCTTCGTTGTGAGCTCTTTGATATTCCAGTGTACTAAATTTATTTGTTCCCTTTGTGATGTGAAAAGGGAGCAGCTTGATAGTGATATAACAGTTAAAAGGTTAATTAAGATCTTATTCATTATTTTACTCGACATAAATTGATACTAAAGAAGAGATCTTTGAGTGCCATTTCGCATCTCTCAGAGCCTTTAAAAGTTTGTCTGGGGAACTTTCGATTACTTGCTCTTTTATAAAGACGTTGGTCGCTTATTCCTGGATACTCGCCATTAATTTTAAAGAGCTCAAGTTGAACAAGGCATTCCTTATAAATCTTGCCACTTCTTTCAATTTTGAGTTTTGCGATGAACTCACCGGGAATAACTTTCTTACCTTTTTCATAGGCCGAAGTTTTATAACCCTTCTTTTTTAATGCACTCTCAAGATCAGAATATAATTCTTTAGGTATATCGTAACTTGGCAGATACATTTTACAGTTAAAATGTTCTGTAAGTTCCATACCATTTAACTTTTCAATGTCACTAACCTGAGCAAATGAAGCCAGTGAGATTAAAAGAATAAGGCTCTTATAAAAAGTCTTTGTAATCCTTTGCACAAGCATCCTCGATTTCTTTAATTTCTTTTGGGATCATTGCTGATAAGTTTTCATGACCATTCTTCGTCACAAGGATGTTATCTTCAATTCTTATACCAATACCTTTTAGTTCATCTCTTACGTTGCCATCTTCCTTAGGGAAATAGAGACCTGGCTCAATCGTAAATATCATGCCTTCAGTGAATTTTGTAAAATCATCGTCTTCATCACGATATGGATTTTGATCATGAACATCCAGTCCTAACCAATGTCCTGTTCCATGTGGGAAATACTTGCGATATGTTTCTGTTTCTAAATTTTCCTCAAGAGATCCTTTTAACACTTTTAGGTCAATAAGGCCCTGACACAGAGCTTTACTCGTTGTCTGATGAAGTTCGTCTAGTGTTCTTCCCTCGAAGACATGGCTCATAGCCGCTTTCTGTGATCCAAGTACAATTTCATAAACATCTTTTTGGATACTGCTATAGCTACCATTGATAGGGAAGGTTCTTGTAATATCTGTTGCATAGTTATTAAGTTCACTACCAGCATCAATTAAAAGTAACTCACCATCATTGAGCACACTATTATTTTCAATATAATGAAGAACGTTTGCATTATTACCTCCGGCAACAATATTTTCGTACGCATGTCCTTGTGAATCACCATTGGTAAAGATGTACTCCATTAAAGCATTTACTTCTTTTTCATTCTTTCCAGGAGCTGCAAATGCCATAGCCGCACGGTGTGCCTTGTTTGTTGCAATCATTGCTTTTTTCATTGTTAAGATTTCATTTTGATCTTTAACAAGTCTAAGTTTTTCAATAAGAGCACCAACGTTCTTGAATGTCGTTGGTGGTAATGCTTTTGCTTTTCTTTTCTTGTTAAATAAGTTTCCACAGACATCTTTTGCCATCATGAAGAGATCAGGTCTTTCATGAAAGTGAACATAAAGATTCTTATGACCAGGTAAAATCTCTGTTAAACGATCTGTTAGTTCTGAGATTGGGTAGACTTCATCTGCTTCAATGAAGGCAGCTCCTTTTTCAAGACCTAGTCTTTTACCCATCCACATTTCTTCGAATTCATTATTTGGTCTAATAAAAAGTATTTTCTTATTCTTTCCACCTTTTTGTGACAGGACTAAGGTACAGTCAGGTTCGTTAATTCCTGTAAGGTATCTAAAGTTTGAGTTTTGACGAAATGGATACTCGGTATCGTTTGATCTTGTTTGGAATTGACCTGATCCAATGATAGCGATACCGTCTCTCATCATTTCAAACATATTATCGATTCTTGAACTGTATTCTGTTAAATTCATATAAACTCTTTAGCTAAGCGTTGTTTCTAATATAGTAGTAAGATTTTAGCTATTTAATCACTTTATGACAAAAAAAAAGGCCCTCATTTGAGGGCCAAATACCTTTTATCGTTTTAAGTATTGATTAGAAGTTGTCAACGCGACAAACACCTCTTCCACCAGACATTTCACATTTTCTTAGTGCTTTGTTACAAGCTTGTCTTTTAACGCCTGTTCCTCTGTAACCAGTAGCAGTAGCATAGAAAGTATTAAAAACTCTACCGTTTCTTCTACCAACTTTTCTTGCGCTACAAGATCTTGTTACGTAGTCTCGACCTGGACCTGGGTTGTAAACATTCTTTTTTACACAACTAACTTGGTTATATCCACCATAGTATGATGCTTCTCTTTGACACTTTCTTTCAGCTTTTTGGCAAGCTTTGTACTCAGTGTTTCCTTTTGCATGATGTTCAGAGATCACACGATGATGTCTTCCATATCTGTAATCATTTTCTACTAGTTGAAATGTACAAGATCTCTTTATTGGCGTAGGAACATGTCTGTTTTCTGTCGTACAGTACATATTGTGTCCTGAATACCTGATCCTATTTAGTTCCCACTGACAATCACGTCTCGCTTGATTACAAGCTTCACCATAACTATAACCATACCCTTGAAAAGATCTAACTGTTTGATGTCCATCTTTTAAGAATGCCGTACAATAGTCTGCCATTACGGATGTGCTCACTAATAATCCCAATAAAATTACTAAGCTTTTCATATACCCTCCCGTGCTTTGTAATAACTATTTATAGAATTATGGTAGTGCTGCGCATTTCGCAAATAAAACTCCTGACATTTTAAAAATTTTTGTGATTTGTAAGTTTTTCTTTGATTTACGACACATTAATTTCATGGACTTAGTAAAAAGTTGATTGAATGGTTACTTTTTGCCCCTGGGGATATTTTATTTATTTTTAAAGTAGCCTCAGCCGATATCTCTTATATGGAAAAGAGACCTTTAAACATAAATACGGTACTTGAGCTGGCAAATGATAAGGATATCAAGAGCTTTGATTTCTTTGGGGATCGTATTATCTATCATGGACATGTCGATCAATACATCTCAATGGCCAGTGAAGAAGATCTTGTCCTCATCGAGAATTCAAAATCATTCTTATCTTTTTTGCAAAGAGAATGTATGCAAATACGTGTTCATTGTACAAAAGGTGAGACATTCAAGTCTAGAATTATTAAAGGTAGTAAAAGTCATGTCTCTAACTATAAGGAAATTAAAAACATTGCTTATGATCTGATACTAAGTGCAAGACGATCTGGTCATGATATCGACTATATCGAAATTGCTCATACTCATCTTGGTGAACAATACGCCTATATTGGAGATTCTGGGAAAGTTCAAAAAGTGTATTCTAAAGGACTATCGAAAGCAGATGTTGGGGCTGTTAAGCTGATTAGGCCTTTTCTTAATTATAAAATCGTTATGAAATCAATTAGTGAATCTGAAATTGCTTACAACATTCAAATTTAGTACCTTTCTCAAAAAATTTTCTTTCTATATCATCTTTCTTGGGGTTATCGCGTATACACAAGGAGCTCATCTTCTTGCTGGTTACAATCAGCTCAATAAGCAAATCCCAGTGAGTCAGTTACAGTGGATAAACGGAAATTATGACCAAAAGAGTAAAATCGTCGTATTCTGGGCAACCTGGTGTGGTCCTTGTCATGGACAATTGAAGTATTTAAACTCTATAATAAATAATCCAAATGATATTCTTCTCATTAACTCAACAGAGGATCAACGAAAGATTGATAAGTACTTTAAAAAGAATAATTTTGAATTCAATTCAACAATTGATAAAAGCGGTGTGCTCGCAAGAAAGCTTGGTGCTGTACTTACTCCAACTGTCTATATTATCAACGAGGAAGGAAAGATTAAGTACTTTAGCGTCGGATTTTCTTTCCTCGCACCGTTAATATTTACACTTATCTAGATCTTAAGAAAGAAGATTGATAACTCTGTCCTTACCAATGGTCCTAATAAACCCAGCTAACTTCGGTCCTTTCTCTCTCGAAATAAGAAGTTGGTAAATCGGTGCAAAGATATCACCTGGCTTTAACTCATGAGAGTGCATGATTTCATACATCTTTTCATGAAGCTCTTTATCGGTTTCTAGTTCATCGAAGTTATCGCCTAGGAAAGCAATTAAATCTTTAAGATAATTTTTAACATCATCGCTTAAGTCGATATTGTTCTTTTCTTTATTAATTCTGAATTTAAATTCATCAGGAGCATAATTTTCAATCCAGAAGATTGCTCTTTCACTACGCTCTTTAAATCTTCTTTCGTCTCTGTCATTTTTAATGTCAGCAGCATAAGAAGCTCTGGCAGCTTCAATATCCATATCGTTAATTTGTAGAATATTACAAAGATGTCTAAATGATGGTTGGATAGGACATTCTTTCGGCATTTCATTGATTTGTGAAAGTTCGAGAACTCGCTTTGCCATATTAACTTTTTTCTCGTTACCTTTTTCTAGACCGTACGCTAGTCTTTCTTGTCTATCAAAATCTTCATAGATTTTAAGAACATCAAGATCAAAAGAAATAGCGAAATCCACATTTGACTTATAGCTTGCAAAAATCCAACGAACCATTTCTGGCTCATAGACTTTTAAGATATCATCAACTGTGATGAGGTTACCTTTGGAAGATGACATTTTTCCTCCAAGGCCTTTGATCGAAACAAAGTCATATTGCAGATATACAGGTGCTTGCCAGTCAAAGAGTTTAACGATTTCTTTTGCCGTTGTGAAAGATCCACCTTGAGAAGAGTGATCCTTTCCACCTGGTTCAAAATCAACTTTTTCGTAGGCCCATCTCATTGGCCAGTCAATTCTCCATGGAAGTTTTGCCTTACTTGTATCATTAAGATCAATTGAACCTTGGTGATCTTTCTCATTATGCTTATAAGTGATCGTGTGATTACCATCGTAATTTGTAATCGTTGTTTGGTCTGTCTTATGTTCAGGACAGTAGACTGATAGTGGATAGTACTCATCTCCATATAGTGTTTTTCGATGCTCATTAAGAATAGCTTTGATATCTTCTTTTTTCTTAAGAGCGTGGATTATTTGTTCTTTATAGTCACCGTTACGATATTTCTTTGCTTGATAGATAGGCTCTAGTTCAACACCAACTTTCTTAAGTTGTCTTTCAAAATTTTTTTCATGATGAGCGGCATAACTCTCTTCTTCTTCAAATGGATCTGGCGTATCAACGATTGGTTGAAAGAGGTAAGCTTCCAGCTCATCTTGTTTTGGTAGATTAGCCGGTATTTTTCTAAAGGTATCGTAATCATCCCAGCTAAAGATAAAACGAACTTTCTTTCCTTTTGAGCGCAAAGCTCTGGCTACGAAGTCTGTTGTAATAACTTCTCTAAAGTTACCAAAGTGAACAACACCAGAAGGGGTAATTCCAGAAGCGACAACATATTCTTCTTTGTCTCCTCTTTCTCTGATGATTCTGTCTGCAGTAAAGTCGGCCCAGTGCACTAAGTGTGAAAGATTGCTCATTTATAAAACCTCATAAGCTGTGTAATTAAGGGCATATAGTAACAAAAGTCTAACAAGAGGTCGAAAGCTTTCTTGACATATTTAATGAAAAATTCAAATCTGTCAGCGTAGGAGAAGACATGATTATCAATCTACTTGCAAAGGCATTTTTATTCTACATTGTTTATCTTGGGATCAGATCTCTCATGGATAAGTTTAGTAGTGACAAGAGTAATAATGTCACTCATGAGAGAAAGAAGTCCCAATCTTTTAATAGAGGGGCTCGCAACTCTGAAGATGCTATTGAAGCTGACTACCGAGTTGTCGATTAGTTTCTTGACACAGTTCACTCTTTTAACTAAAACCACCTTCTAATGAAAATCTTTAAAAATCTTATATTTATAGGTCTTTTATTGACCTCTACGGCAAAGGCATCCCGCTGTCCTTTTACATGCTATATTTTTGATATTGGTCCTGATGGTGGCAGAATGTTAGGGGATAGTTCTCAGTTTCGTCAAAGAGAAGGTGAAGAGCTGATCTCTTGCCGGCACACAGTGATGAAAGACGGGGCACCTCATCTACTTATTGTCCAAGAACTTTTGGAAGGTGAATTTTCTCTGCAAATAAAAAAAGGTTCTGAGCTTGTTCTTTCGAGCCACTTTAAAGGAAATTACGGATCTCTGTCATATCATCAAGAATCCATAAGATTTTCATGTGTTAAATAGCTTCTTGCCCTGCGCCATCTGTAAATAATTCGTGACATTTCGTTTTATAACTCTTTAAAATCAATACATGTTATTTTACTTTTGGGATTTTAAAGGGGACACATTTTGAGAAAACTTTTATTTCTTACGACTTTTCTAGCTCTCGTTATTTCTTGTGGAAAAACAGAAGAAGAGACACCTGTGGTGCAGGGCTTTTCTCAGCTAAATACAGATGATGCAAAGGAATTAACCGACGAGCAAAAAACAACGGCAAGTCGAATGTGTGTTGCGCTTACGGCAAAGAGAATTAGTGTTCAAAGAGATTACGAAGGTGATAGACGCTTTTTTATTTTTAAACGATTTAAAAAAGAATGTGGAAGTCAAGAAGTTGCTCTTGAAGATGCTTCGGCGACGTTAACATCTCCTCTCCCAGGTGAGCCTGGTCAATTCAAGCCTCTTGGCAACCTTTCTGACGGCTTTTTTAGTAGTATTATTACAGAAGACCACCCTCTAGTTAAAGACTTTTGCGATGATGTTGTCGCTAATAGAAGCGTTCTCGACTTAATTGTTGTTGATGGTAATTATCAAAAATATATCATCGCTGGGGACAGTACCCTTGAGATTATTACCTATCAAAGAGAGTCTGATGGAGAGTATTACGCTCGTCGGATTGATCAATTTACGATTTCTTTAAATAGAGACAATAATCAAGGCTTTTTGACATCAAGAGCTAGTGGCACGTACTGCGCACAAGAGTCTACAGAAACTAAGTACTATCGACAAACAACTAATTTCACTAATTAATCGAGCTCGACAGTACAATCGCTCTCTCTTTCAAAGTTGAAGTGAGAGCGGAAAATATCAATTTCACTTGAACAAATTCTAGGGAAATGAAGATTTTTATTAATATGAATATTTTCTTCATCATCTTGTGATTCCACTTTGATATTGAATTCTTTTATGTCAGCGTAATGAAGATTTGATAAATTTTTTAAATCAATTTCTTCAGGGTCTTGTATTGCTTCGTTAGCTTTAAGTGCTGCGATATAGTCTTCCCAATGATACTTAGTATATGCTGCCTGAAAAGGGCTCATAATTGATGGGTGCATAATTGAGAGTTTTATAAGACTTGAAGATACGTATTCAGTATCGTCAATCACATCGTAATCTTCAATATGATCTAGTCCCAGATGGCAGTGTCCTAATTCATGATAGATTAATGTTAGTTTTACCGCTTTTGTTAAAGTATCCCAGATTTCTCGATTGATTTTTATATATGCCGGCTCACCATTTTTATAAAGATAGCAGATGCCTGCTTTAGAATCTTCAAATTCAGCAAAACCAATAGGTACATCTATTGAATTTATGGCCAACTCAGACTTGAATTGATCTTGCATGAACATACACTCTGTGCACCGATTTGAATCATCAATTATAAAGTTTGTTTCTCCGTCAATGATTCTAACGCCTTCATCAAGAAGGTAATCCCCACAGGACGTTAAGAGTAGTAGCATTAGTATGAGTAGTTTCATAAATGAATCTTAGTAGAGAATATTGAAGTAAAAATTTTAAATTATGTATATATGTATGATTTTTTTGGGAATAATTGTTAGTTATTTTAGTAACTTAAATAATATTAGATGCTTACATATCAGATCTAGATGATTTCAAAAATAGCAGACAGATTTTGATGGTATTAGTTTACTATATAGCAGACTGAAGTATTTGCCTAGGTTATAAGGCTTGTGAATATATAATGTATAATGACTTATCAGCCACTTATGTGGCAATTAACAAAGCTTCTTTATAATTCTCAAGTTTTGTCTCAAAATAAACTTGTATCTAAGATGATTAGTCGTGGAGAGTAAATGGATAAGTTCCAAAATGGTGTTGTTGATATTGTAAAAAGAACACATCTTTCAAGTTTGTTAAAAGGAGTAATGAAGAATCGTACTGAAGTTCAACTTTGGCAAAATATTAAAATGTGCCGCCATAAGTCTCACAGCAATATTTTGGATGTCGATCTCATAAACGGAGTGATCACCGTTGAGGCGATAAAAGGGCATGATTACTCTCTCTTTGATGAGAGCGATGTCTACTTTTATTCACCCTTAAAATCGATGATCTTTAAATGTCAAATTAAGGCAATTTCGAATAAAATCATTAAGTTATCTTTCCCAGAATTAGCTAAAATAGAAGAAGCAAGAAGTGAAGTAAGGTCTGTTTATGGTTATCGAAGTTATCAATTCGTTAATCTCTCTCTTGTTAGTCCTAGAGACTCTCAAAAAATAAAGATTGATTATGCAAAAGTAATGGACTCCTCTAATAGTGGTATGGGTCTTTTGATTTCTCCAAAGGATGCCCAATTCTTTAAAGTCGGTGGCAAGCTAATTAGTACGGAGTCGAGTATTAGCTATGTGAAAGGACGTGCCGGTATCATTCGTTCGATTTCTAAGGATAAAAATGAACTAACCGGCGAAATTATGCTTAGAGTAGGTATTGAACTAATTATAATGTAAAAAGTGCATCAAAAGTAATTGATAGCTTTCCTAGTTGATCGGCAATCTTCACTAGTTCATTCAACTCAAATTTCAACTCTTTTTCACTAGGATCTTGGTTGTACTTCTTACTAACTTGGGCCGCGATACAAACAAGTCTGTCTCTTTGATAGAAATTTATTTCACCAACTGTCAATTCAGAAGTATTATTCCACATTCTGATCGATTGCTTCTGTTCAACTAAGTCAAGGAAGTTTTTG
>CAWUIU010000072.1:0-11376 GCA_963922285.1 uncultured Oligoflexia bacterium
CGAAGAGCTCTAGGTCTAAAGACAATAACAGAAGAAGAACTCAAAGAGCTTAAGTCCCTAACTGGTAATGAAATTCTTGAACTTCTAGTAAGAGAATCACCTGTCGTTTTTTGTAAAGCTCACTCAGTTGGAGCATGGCCTGGTCTTATAAAAAAGAGTGCTGTTCTAAAAGCTCTTCATAAAGACATCTACTATGAAGAAATTGAAAAGTGGGAAGCTGAAAATGGCTACTCTTGGGGTGACTTTGGCTTTATTTCTGGTGGGATTTCTCTGCTTCAGCAATAAATAAAAAAGGCAAGTAAGCCGTCAAAATTAACTTAAGACGACTTACTTGCCTCATATATGACTTTTCTTTTTCTATTATCTTCCTTTATAAAGCTCACATGCATTAGCGACGTTCGTATCTGAAATATCGGAACATTGACCGTCTATTTCAATTGACCAAACAGTAGCTGAGCCATTTGCTAATTTTTGGCAATCAGTACTTGCACCTACTGTCGCCCTTAGTCCACGGTCACACTTATCTCCATGAAAAAGTTTAACTCTACCACTAGAAAAGTTCTTACAGGCGTTTCTCACATTTGAATCAGAAATATCATGACAGACATTATTTATCATTACTGACCAAACAGTACTACTGGCATTAGGTAAGTCGTCACAACTTGTCCGAGTACTCACAGTTGCTCTTAATTCTCGGTCACACTTATCACCGTTAAATAAAAGAACTTCTCCACCCTTGTAAAGCTTACAAGCATTTGCCACATTCGTATCACTTGTATTGATACATTGACCATCAATCTTTAATGACCAAACTGATGCATTTTGGTTTTCTAATTTTCGACAGTCAGTTCTATTTCCAACAATTGCTCTTAACTCTCTATCACACTTATCGCCATTATAAAGTTCAACACTTCTTCCCTTAAATAACTCACAAGCATTTTGCAGATTAGTATCTGTTGTATTAATACATTGTCCGCCAACTCTAATTGACCATACAGATTGAGAAGCATTTGGTAAATTCTCACAACGTGTACTTTGATTAACGACAGCTCGAAGTCCACGGTCACATTTATCCCCATGAAAAAGTTCAACACTTCTTCTAGAGGGAGGAGTAGGATCAGTGTCACCACCAGAGCATGCACGAACGTATTTTCTCATCTCTTTTATTTTATCTTTCGCAGTATTAATACAACTCTCCGAACAGCTATATTTACAAGAATCAAAATCAGCTAGTGAATTAACTGAATAAACTGCCAATAATGACAAAACCAAGAACTTCATATCCCCTCCAGAGTATTAAATCTCGGGAAAAATAGCTTAAATTCTTTATATTTAGAATATTGAGTGAAAAAAAGTAATACTATTAAATTGATAATTACTAGGAATTAGAGTCTTTTTTAGCAAACGACTCATAGAGATCTTTCATCTGCTCCATTCGCCGTTTGAGTTTAAATCCACCAATGACCTCGTCAACATGAGAGATGATTTCCGATTGTACGTCTGTTTGATCATCAATCGCTCTATGGGTCTCTCCCCTTAGAACATTTGTCACTTCAGTTTTATTTACGTTTCGAGCGATATTTGGACCATCATTGAAAAAGTAATCATCGTCACTAATGAAATTCAAATTCTTCTCAACATTACTCGGAATGATATCATTATTAAAACCGACACTATCAAGTGTTGTTAATAAATCAACTTTTCTAAAGCCATGCTCGAGAGAATTCAGTCGATTGGCAATATTTACAATGGCATCTCCACCAAGTGAGTGGCCAACAAGAACGATAGGTTGAGTTTTTGGCCTCTTAAGAATCTCTTCTAAAACCTTGTCCTCATCTTTCCAAGAATAGTGTTCAGCCCCGCGAACTGCATCGGCCATGTCTTTGAGTCCATCTCCTCCAGAACTTGAAGCAAGCTTGAGTCCCGATACGAAGAAAACACCTGGTTTGTTAACAGGCTTCGTCTCAACACGATCAGGAATCTCTGAAGTTTCAGTGGTGGCGGAGGACCCTCCTCCTATTTTCACGGACGGAAGTGGCACAATTGAAGTTAAAGGATTTGGAATATTTTTAACAACTGCTCCAATGGCATCACCTAAAAGATGACGACCAGCACCTTTGACCTCTTTCAGATCCTTTTTCACAGTTTCTTTAATGTCTTTTTTTAGATCTTTCTTACTTTTATCGACCGACTTGTCACTTAAATCGACCTTTGTCGCCGACTCAGTTGCAGCTTTGACAGACTTTTTAGCCGCATCAGTCGATGTCTTATTTAAATAAGCTTCACGATTGGCATAATGTTTAACGCGAGAGACATTCTCCATTCATTTATTTTAACTTGCTCTCGACTTTTTGCGCAGAGGGTAATGGATGCTTGTCCAAGAATTAGAGGTATTCAAATGCCGGAAAATATGGGATATTCCAGCTGAAATTTAAATTAAAACAAACCAATGGAGTCAAGTATGTCTGGAAAAATCAGAGTTGGTATTAATGGTCTTGGTCGTATCGGTCGTACCGTTCTTAGAGAAATCGTAGAAAGAGGTGTTGAAGAATTAGAAATTGTTGCAGTTAACTCACCAGGTGAGCCTGAGCAATATATTCACCTTCTAAAATATGATTCAGTTTTTGGAAAATTTAATGCAGATGTTTCAGTTGATGACGGACATATTTTAGATGTTAATGGTCACAAGATAACTTTTCATAAGTACCGTGATCCTTCTGAAATTCCATGGCCAAATGATGCAGTTGATTTAGTAATCGATTGTACTGGTGTTTTCAAAGATAAAAAGTCTCTATCAAAGCACTTAAGAGGATCTGTTAAAAAAGTAATTCTTTGTTGTCCAGGAAAAGACCTTGATAACACAATTGTTATGGGTATTAACCACGAAACTTATGATCCAGAAAATCATGATGTTGTTTCAAATGCATCATGTACTACGAACTGTCTTGCTCCAGTTGCAAAAGTTCTTCATGACAAGTTTGGAATCGAAAATGGTTTCATGACAACTGTTCACTCTTATACAGGTGATCAAAGACTTCTTGATGCAACTCATAGTGATCTTAGAAGATCGAGAGCTGCAGCTGTTTCAATGATCCCGACAACAACTGGTGCTGCAAAAGCAGTTGGTATGGTTATTCCAGAGTTAAATGGAAAGCTTGACGGTTTTGCAATTAGAGTTCCTACTCCAAACGTTTCTCTTGTTGATCTAAACGTTCAACTGAAAACTCCAGCAACAAAAGAAGAAATCAACTCAGCATTTAAAGAAGCTGCTGGAGGTAACTTAAAAGGAATTTTAGGTTATGAAGAAACAGAACTTGTATCAGTTGATTATATGGGAATGAGAGAGTCTTCTTGTATTGACGCTCCAATGACAAATGTAATTGATGGAACAAATGTTAAAGTTGTTTCTTGGTATGATAATGAAGCAGGTTTCTCTAACAGAGTCATTGACCTTGCTGTTTACATTGGTTCAAAGCTTAATAAGTAAGGTAAATCTATGGCCCTTCAATTTATTAATGAAGCAGAAATTAGTGGAAAGAACGTTATTGCGAGATTCGACTTTAACGTTCCACTTAATGATGCAAAAGAGATTACCGACACAACAAGAGTTGATAATGCAATGGCGACAATCAAGCATATCCTTGATAACGGTGCAGAGAAGCTTATCCTTATGTCACACCTTGGAAGACCTAAAGGTGAAAGAAATATGGACTTCTCTCTTGAGCCGGTTGCAACATACTTAGCAGATCAACTTGGTGAAGAGGTAATCCTAACTGAATCTTGTACTGATCGAGGAATCAAAACACTTCTTGGATTAAACGAATCGCGAGTTATTCTTCTTGAGAATGTTCGTTTCCACAAAGAAGAAACAAACAATGATAGAGAGTTTGCTAAAACTCTTTCTGAGTATGGTGATATATATGTGAACGATGCATTTGGTGCTGCTCACAGAAAGCACGCTTCGACTTATGCTATCAATGAATTTTTTCCTAAGAAAGCATATGCAGGACTTCTTATTAAAAATGAACTAGAAGCACTAAATAAAGTAAGTGAATCTCCGGAAAGTCCATTTGTTGCTATTGTAGGTGGAGCTAAAGTTAGTGATAAGATAAAGATCATTGACCGACTTCTTACAACAGTTGATACTCTTTTAATCGGTGGCGCAATGGCTTACCCATTTTTAAAAGCGAAAGGTTTTGAGGTTGGAAATTCTCTATGCTCTGATGAAGATGTCATGTTAGCAAAGACAATTCTAGGACAAACGACAGCAAATAAAATTGTTCTTCCTAGTGATCATATTGGTTCAAAAGAATTTGGTGGAGCACCAGAGACGATCAACTCTGCCGATATCCCAGAAGGAGTTATCGGACTTGATATTGGTGAAAATACAATCGCTAACTATTCTGAAAAGATTCTCGGCGCTAAAACAGTTCTTTGGAATGGCCCAATGGGACTCTTTGAAAACAAAGATTTCTCCAAAGGCTCTTTTGCTATTGCTGAAGCTCTTTCAAAGTGTACAGGTTTCACACTCATTGGTGGTGGTGACTCTGTAAGTGCTGCTAAGCAGTCAGGCCTTGCTGATAAAATGTCTCATATTAGTACTGGTGGTGGAGCAAGTCTCGAGTTTATCGAGAATGGATCTCTTCCAGGAATCCAAGTTCTAAAGTTTGGAATTAAATAGACTTATCAATTGATTAAATAAAAAGGGCTACAAACGTAGCCCTTTTTTTATTCTTAACTTTGATCTATGGTTACTATACTTTAGATTTTGTCCAATATCATAGTTATAAAGAACAGTGTTACATTCTAGGTTTTAACTTCTTTCAAAATACTTTAACCAACTAACATAGATAAATATGATCATTTTCCTCTAATAGATGTCCTAAGTTTATCGCTTCAACAAACTTCAAGAATTGTGTGTTTTAAAGTGGTAACTCTAAAAGATAGTTATCTCTGTCAGTTTATTCGACCCCAAAGAAAGGGGGCCACTGCGAAGGCCCCTAACGGTCTTTATGTTATAAAAGTCCTAGCTTTAGTTTTTGAGCATAACGATAACCGTCTTTATAACCTTTTGAAAAACCTTCTAGATTAGTATCTTTATTACTTTTCCAGCCTCCATCATCAGAGTCGTCATCATCGTCTAATGAATCATCATATACAGCCCGATCATAACCATCTGAGAATCCTGCATTGTAACCCCAGTCATATCCTCTTGAGTATCCTCTATCATAATATTCATTATAGTAACGCGAATAAGCTTCGTTATAAGCTGAATTATACGCTCTTGTATACGCTTCATCATAACCGTCATCATAACCATTATCAAACCCACGATCATATTCATTTTGAATATAGCAATTACTTGGAATAAATGCAGAAGAACAGTTCTTTTGGTGCATAACTTCGTCACCCGTCACAGAGTTCTTAAGACATCTTGTCGTACAAACTTCAGTACCAGAGTGTCCAGAGTGATCAAATTGACAATGAGTAGTGACTTGGCTCGTTGTCTCAGCACAGATTTGCCAAACATATCCTTCCTCTCGTAGCCTCTCTCTTTCTTCATATGATGCAATGAGATCCTCTGTTTTTTGTGCATACTCTTTTTCTGAGTCTGTTTCAGCCTGATCAAAATCGTTATTCATTTCGCGAGTCTTTTTCTCAAAATGATTTTTGATTATTGCTGTCATTGCCCAAGTAGCAAGTCCTGCAGCAACAACAGCAAGAATAATTGCAGCTGTTCTTTTAAATTCTCGATTCTTACTTTCGTAGAGACTCTGTGACAACTCGACTTCTTTCTTTAACTGATCTCGAGTTGCTTGGCTAATTCTCTTAATTTGAGAAATTTTTGATCGCTCAAGGTCTGTTTTTAACATGCCTAATAAAACACTCTTTTTTTCATCATGAGTAAAGGCGATTGCGTAGTATGATTCCATCTCTGGAGAATAAATCCCCATCTCCATTGACTTATCAAACATTTGGTCCAGCTTTGAACTATCCATTCTCGACATAACATAGTTCATCTCTTCTATTTGTGCCTGTATTTGATTACTAATACTAGCTATTAATTCATCCTTAAGTATATCAAGATCTTGAGTCTCATCTGAAATGTTTGCAATTAACTCTTCATGCTTTTTCTTAGACTCGTTAGGAACTGCTATATCAATTGCAGAGAAGTAACGATCAGGATAGAAATCTGCACCATTAATCTCTATTTCAGCAGACAATTCCTTAATAAGAAAATTCGATATTCTCTTCGTTCGAACATCTTCAGCATGAGCAGAACTTACAAGAACCAGAGAATAAATATTTAAATAAATAAACAATTTTTTAAAAATATTTTTCATAATCACTCCTAAAACCCACTTATTTGGCTAAATACTTGAGCATCTTTAAAACCTTGTTCATAACCCATGTTAAAGCGGTCTGAACTATTCTTTTTGTAGCTCTTTTTAAAGAGCTTATAGTAGCTATTATATCCATCGTACCAACCATCATCATAACCATTATCATAGGAATCCCAGTACCCGTCATCTTCTCCATCGTTTTCACCATCATCCTGGCCATCGTCCCATCCATCATCATGACCATCATCTGCACCATCGCTAAGTCCATATGGCTCACCAGCACTATAACCACGTGAATACTCAAGTGGATCATCGCAATCAGAAGGAATGAATGGTGTTGTACAAACTGGTGGCGCATGTAGCGTTTCTTGTCCTGTTTCTATGTTTTTATAACAGTGAACAGTACAGTATTTTGTTCCCGAGATTACTGAGTATGCATAATTTGAACAAATAATTGAATCTGGTCTCTGATAAGAACCACACTGCATAAAGACGTATCCATTATCATTTAAAAAAGATAACTCCGCTTCTTTAAGTTGATTGTCTAGAGTCGTCAGTTCATTTTCAAGCTTTGTTCTTAGATCATCTAGCTGTCTCTGTCTTTCATCTCGAGCATCTTTGTAGTCACCATAGTGTCTTGACCAAGTAATAATTCCAACCACAAGCATGACGGCTCCAGCAATCTGTAGTGCCTTCATGACCTCTTTTCTCGTAAACAATCTAAACTTATTATCAGAAATTATCTTTTCTCTTGTTTTCACTAAGTTTTGAATTGCCTTCTCTTTATCAAGTGAGCGAATTCTTTTTAAAGTCATTGTTGATAACCGATCGAAATCTTTAAACACTGCTTTTTCAAGAGCTCTTAATTTTTCAATTCTTGTAAATGCATACGTATATTCAAGAAATTCATCACGATAATTATGATTATCTTGTAGCTGACTCGAAAGGATATCTAATTCATACTCATCCATATCGTTTAGATAGGAACGAATCTCAATTTTTTGTACACTAGCTTGTTTTAGATTGTCCTGAACGAGGCTATCTTTATAGTCATCAAGATTAACCTCTCCACTTTTAAGACCTTCAATATCACGATCAATTTTCTCAGACTGCATATCCTGTCTTAGATCAACAACTTTAGACATTGTTTCTAAAGCGTTGTCAGTAATTATTTGTCTCTCTTGAATTAATTTTAAAGTCGTGTGTAATGCCTTCTTTTGATAAGCACTCCTATCTTGATCTGCCATTACAGGTGCAACGGCTAGAAGATAAGAGGCAAAAATGCATACTGACTTTTTCCAAAGTTTTTTCATTTCTTTCCTCCAAAAAATGTATTAGGTAATTCTGTTTGTTTGAAATAGCTATGCTTCTTGTTAAAGAAATCTTGATTAAATTCTTTATATTCATTTCTTAAACGACATCTCTGACGATCAGGGTTAAAGATACTTGTCTTACATTTTTCAAAAACAAGAATTTCTTGATTCTCTGATTCAATTCTTTGTAGATTTTCCAAGACAGTCTTATTCTTTCCCCACATCTTTTCTAATGCATTTGAAAACTCATCTGTGTGATTAAACTTACGATCGAGAATCTTCAATTTCCACTGCTTAGAAATCTTATCTAACAACTGCAACTGAACCTTCTTTTCTTGTACAGATAAGAACGAGTTCTTTTCAATCGCTTCTTTTAAAAGTGTTTGTTTATTATCAAAAAGCTCAAACTCGACAGCCTGAACTCTCAACTGACCGTAAAGAATTTCTAATTGAAGTAGAGAGATAAGTTGATATGTACTCATAACCTCAACTGCATGCATACTTGGTATCTTTTTAAAGATCATCGAAGCAAGTTCTAAATTTTCTACGAGTACACTTCTAACTTGTAATTGCTCATTTCCAAGATCCCCGGCAACACAAGTTGCATCTTCTTCACATTCCGAAACCAAATCTTCTAACCTATCATTTAGAGTATTTCTTTGTGCCCACTCCCCAATTGTTTCACCCTTACCTTCTGCATGTTCCTTCATTACTCTAAATAACTGGCGCATTATATTGTTACTATGACTCTTCATCACTGCTAGACGGTGAACATAATCTGCAACTTCTTCTGTCGTTTCTAACTGATTTGCTTTTAACTTGAATAAAGTATCTCTCTTTAAAAGAAGGAGTTTTTCACTCATATAGTAGTTCTGTAGCGTACTACCAGTTTGCAGAGGATTTGTGGAAAATGGATCAATATCAGTTCCGACATCTTGAAGATCATCAACAAGTGTATCAAGCTGCCCTTGAAGATTCTTATTACCTTTTTTCTTTTTTCTATCTCGATAAGAATCAATTTGATCTTGAAGATCATCATTCTCAGAATCTAAATTTGCATTCATCTGACTTAGGTTTTCATAGACAAGAACTCTTCGAGACTGTTTTAGATATTTAAAGCGTGTACCAATATTGACAGCGACGCTCATAAGATAGTTTTTCTCATCCTTAGAAAGGTAGATATTTTCGTTTAGTAATTCCTTAACGGCCATCACTCTTTCAATAAGAACGTCATTCATGGATTCCATCAACATTTGTTCAATATAGAGAATGTCCATGTAGAGAAGCATCATGTAATGGAAAGTGTGCTTGAATTGATAATTAGTTAGTATTCGATCAATGTCTAATGTCGATCTTGCATCAAGAGCTAATGAAACAAATTGAAAGTTAACTTGGTTTTCATCAACTGAACTTGAAGGACATTTACCTGCACATAACCCTAGTAACTCATTGAGAACTTCATCCATTGATTGATGAAAATTATCTTCTCGACGAATAACTCTTTCACTCTGGGCCATTGAGGCTAGTGTGTAGTAAAGGTTTCTCTTCGAATTTATCAGATAAACATAGTAAAGATTAACTTCAGTTAGATCACGTGGAGGTCTTCCCTTATAAAGGCTAATTAACTTCTTTGCCCCGCTCACACCATAAGTGGTTACATACTTCGTTAATAGCCCCGCACTCAAAGCAACGGCTGTATTTCCAGAAAGAGCTGCTCCTATTGAAATACCAGCACCAAGTAGATCTGTCGTTATTTGTTCAGATAATGTTGAAGCTTTACTTTCGCGACTTGATAATGATGCAACTAAGCAAATTAAGAGCGCAAAAGTCTTAATGACCTTTCTTAGGTTAAACATAAATTTTCTCCAGTGTATTACGTCAGAGTTTAAGGCAAATAAGATGCCAAAGTATCCGACCGCAGGGATCAACTAAGTTACACAAATTATATGAATAAAAATTTAGTGGTGCCATAGTGGCGTGGAAATTTTGCACACCACACAGCATCATGGTGTCATCGTGACATCTAAACTAACATAGCGTATCGTGTTTTCTATTCATTGGAGATTTTATGATTACGGCATTCATTACATCGCTCTTAGCATTCATCAATTTTAAAATTGCAATGTTCACAATAAAACAAAGACGCAGAAGTGAAACAGCATATGTTATTGGCGATGGTGAAGATAAGATTCTCTGTGCAGCAGTCTCAGCTCATTCAAATTTTGTAAGCTACGTTCCGCTCTTTCTCATTCTCTTCTATTTAATGGAAGAACAATTTAAAATTCATCACTTCATTCTCATCCCTTGGGGACTGCTCTTTGTAGCCGCGAGATACACACACTTTCTTGGACTAACGAAGAAAGAACACGAAGAAAAACCAAATTTCAATTATCGAATAAGATCAATGCAAGTAACAATCTTTTCACTTTTAATTGCAGCGGCAATCAATATGGTATTTGCACTTATTCAGATGTATAAAGATTATATTTATTATTAGGAGAATTTTATGAGAAAAACACTCATCGTTGGCAATTGGAAAATGAACCAAACATTAGATGAAGTAAAGAGCTTCATGAACGATATGAAAAGTGCAAACTTTAAGCACGAAGCTTGGATCGCACCACAAGCATTACATGTAACGACATGTTTAAACGAAAAGCCAGAGACTATGAAAATTGGTACTCAAAACTGTGCTTATGAAGATAGTGGAGCATTCACAGGTGAACTTTCTCCTAAGAATATAAAAGAGATGGGAGCAGAGTTCGTTATCATCGGACATAGTGAAAGAAGAGCTATTTTTGGTGAAACAAATGAAACCCTTTATAAGAAAACACTAAAGGCCCTTGAAAATAATTTAACTGTTATTTTTTGTATCGGTGAAACATTAGAAGAGAGAGAAGCTGGAAAAGTAGAAGACGTCTTAGCGACTCAACTTTCAGAAGGACTAAAAAACCTTGATTCAAGTAACATCATTATTGCGTACGAACCAGTTTGGGCAATAGGTACAGGAGTCACCGCAACTCCTGAACAAGCAGAAGAAACTCATTCTTTTGTTAGAAACTTTCTTGCTGAACAAACAAAGTTAAATGCCGATACGACACCAATTCTCTATGGTGGGTCTGTAAAACCTGCAAACGTAGCTGATCTACTGGCATGTCCAAATATTGATGGTGGTCTTGTGGGTGGTGCATCTCTAAAGTCAGAGAGCTACTTAGGACTACACTAAAATCGAAAAGTTAAACTTAAGCCCGCTCCGTCGGGCTTTTTATCTCCCGTTACGAATGGATTAATATCGATTTGATCTCCGAAGAGATGTCTTTCAAAGTCTGTTTTATATAAAGCTGAATAAACCGCAATAATTGTATTTACTCCTCCTAAGAATAAATATGTACTCTCTAAAGAATCTGGTGTTTCATAAACAAAGGCATTTAAATAATACTGAACGGCAAGAATCGAAGAACTATAGAATAAAGAAAGTCTCTTGGCCCTATCTTCTCTTCCATAAACATCGACAAGTTCATCAGCAACCTTTCTACGTGAGTACGACTTTACATTCTTATTGGTTACAAAGTCTTCAAATCTTTGATTAATCGATGGTGAGTGAATCTTATAAACAGCACGACCAATATTGACGAGACCAATTGTTTGAATTCCAGAGTAAGCAAGTTTTAATACTTCACTGTTTGCAGTAATATAACCGACATTACCGATAACAAGAG
>CAWUIU010000073.1:0-11328 GCA_963922285.1 uncultured Oligoflexia bacterium
AGAGGAAACTTGTATAGTTTTGTTGAACTATCTGTAAAGAGACATCTAGCTTCACCGAGAAAAATTGATCTACCATTAGACTCATAAGTAGGAATAAGACAAAGTCTAACATCTGGCATTGGGCTTTTTAATTGGACGTAAACTTCATCTCTATTGCTCCGACTTTGGCAAATTGTATTGTCTCCAATATGATTACTTGTATCCTGGAAGCCTGATAGGCCATCACTAGACCATTGACAATGTGAGATCTCAGAAGGAACATTTGTTCCAGCACTGTCTGCTCCGGAATCTGATACCGTCAATGTCGAATCACTATTATTAGAGTTATTACTGGTGCTAGAGGTATTCGAGTTGCTATTATTACTTCCGTCTGTATAGACTTTATTCTTATCTCTAGGCTGAACACAAGATATTAATCCAAACAAGAGTAAAAAAGTCATTAATTTCATTACGTTCTCCATACTTGTACAGATTACTTTACGGACTATTTTACTAAAAAGTTAAGAAATATGTTGATATCTTTCCTAAATTACCGAAAAGACATTTGTGAGAGGAATTATTTTACTACTTATATTTGTTTTGGGGCTTGGTTCGAGCTTTTTCTATATTCTCTATTTCCCATATGCTCAATATCAGATATTTCAAATTTATGGTATAGATAATCATTATCTTAATGTCGAAAAACCAGCGAAAAATTATCTGAGCCCAATTTTAAAAAAGCCATTTTGGATCGAATATAATGAGTCTCGTTCCTTATGGAAAAATACACATTTTGCAAATTATAATCTTCCAATGCCTGTTGATCACCCAGGAATAAGTTTTAAACCAAAACCCACTATTAAAAATAAAGTAAGTATACCTTCTTACTCATTAACAGATTTTGAAAATAAAGAAATTTTTAAGTTTATTCCTCAAGGTACAAAAAAAATAAACTTTAAAGTACCAAATGATATTATATTTTCGATTCCTATTGTTGAAAATTACATTTTAAATATGCCACGAAAAAAAATTATAAGAGATATTTTTTTAAAAAATATTGATATTAAAATTCCTATGCCTCACGATATCGGTGGAATAATCTCCTCTTACAAAAAGTTATCTCCACTTGATCTACTTTATAATATTTATCTTTTCAAGTTAAGAAAAAGAGTTTTTGGAAGCAAGTTTAATGAACTCTATATTTTCAATAAGAGTTCTGTTCTCATTAATGCCGGGAAAGAAGATGGTTTAACCAAATACATGCTAATTAGTTTTTTTCGTAATAAGCTATATTCAACAGAGATACATATCGATAAAAATAATAAACAATCATTAAGAGCAATAAATCATCTAGCACAGAATATAAGTGTACAACCAAGCAGAGGTGTTGAAAGTGCCAAAAAAAGCTATTCACTCTTTAGAACTTTACCTTTTGCTAGACGATTGACAACGAGAGGAATATCTTTGCTATATTCAGCTTGGACACATGAGATGGAGCGAAAAGAATATATACGACAATTGATATATTTTCTAGAAAGAGGTAAAAATCATCAAGTATATTTAATTGATATATACTCTTTCTCAAGGCATCGATGGGGATCTAACTTTTCGACTTTAAAAGAAAGTCGAGATGAGTCTATTGAGGTTGAAAATCAACGAATAAGAGAAGAAAATCAAAAGTCATTCGATAAAAGATTACTTGATGATGAAAGTGATTTAGAAGGAACCTTTAAAACTGACAAAGAGAAACTTAAGTTCTTACTTAAAAAATCCAAAGAAAAGAAACGATACTATAGTGATGATATATATTCCGACTAAGAACTGATCCATTATATTGGTGTTTCTTTTTTTGAGATGACTAAACTGAAAAAAATTAAATATCAATTTGTATTAAGCGAGAATCATTCTTTCTTTTAAATGTTCCAGCTTTAATGACAAATTTGTTTTTTGTATGTGAATTGCAGTTGATTTCTGGGCAGTGATAAATCATGTATGTAAAATGTCATACACATTACTTTAAGTTGACTGTTAACAATGGTTTAAAAGGGAAAGTTCATATTTGAAATGCTAGCTGACACCAATTTAATGGATCAGTTATTAGAGTTTATATGAAAGTCCAAGGTTGATCTCAAGTCCACCAAACCCATCAATTTCCTTATCTTTATCACTAGAGTTTGTAGCCGGATCAGCATTAAATGTAGAGTAGTTATTGAAGCCAACTTTTCCATAAAAATTAAACTTTCGATAAGGAAAAATTCTAACTCTAGCACCATATTCAAAGCCTACTAAAGATGCAAAAAGTTCTTCATCTCTATTGGTGTCTATTCGTACATCTGAACCAAAGAACGCACCGATATATCCTTCTAGGCTAATTGTTTGATATATGTGAAAGAGTCTGTACTGATAGTCCCCACCGAACGTAACCGTTTTGAGAGTAGCTGCATCATTAGTAGAACTTATATAAGATAAGGCGACTCCAAACCCATGATTACTCTCAATTGTTCTATTTTCTAAACCAATAGCAATTTTAGTGAAAGAGCTATATTCAGTTCCTTCGAGATGATCAGTATACTCTTTCCAAGATGCTCCACCGTCAAACGTCGAGTAGTCGAATCTTATGAATGTATTCTGTAATATTTTTTCGGTGTAATTTGCTTCTTCGACGATATCGTTATGTTCTCTAACGACTGGCGCACTGCGAAGACGATTGTTTTCATATTTAAAGGTGACGTCTTTCTTTTTTACAAATGCAATTTTTCCACTAATGAGTATAGGAACAATGGTATTTTTTTCATTGATGGCCTTTCCGACAATAAGTTTTCTGCCTTTTTTGATATAACCAATAGGAATCTTAAGAGCTTTATCAGCATAAACTATAGTTGAGTTTGAAACACTGTAAGCAAATTCATATGCATGAGCTGGTAAAGCTGATAGAAAGACTAAAAAGACTATAAATCTGAATAACATACTTAAATTATACTGCTATTATCTTAGATATCAAGTGGTTGTACTAAATAAGGATTATGGATGAAATTTCCTGGTAAGCGTAAGTCTAAACACTATTTTCCTGTTCAAAGTGGCGGGAGAACTTCTTTCCAAAATGAACTTACGGATAGTGATGTTTATATTGTTGGTATAGATCAACTTCTTGTTGATATTGAAATTGATATTGATGATAAGCAGCTTAAAAGCTTTGGATTAGAGAAAGGGGAGTCAGTAGTCTTAGCAGATAATGCTATTGAAGAAATTTACCAGTGGGCCAAGGAAAATAATGCTATTAAAGGAGAGTTTGCTGGAGGTGCTGTAGGAAATACGCTTCATAATTATTCGATTCTTTCGGATTCAAAGTCAATCGCGCTCGGAACAATATGTGAATCTATCAAGGTAGGGGATTACGCTTTTAATTATATCTGCAACACATCTTCAAAGGTTGACTTTTCTTATTTACAGCCAAAGAATGGACACATGGGAAGAGCGATGTGCTTTGTCACTCCGGACAAGGATCGTACCTTTGCTATTGGGAAAGGTATTATGAACGACTTGGAAGAAAGTTTTATTCCTGAGGAGATAATCAAAAATTCTTGTGCACTCTTGATCACTGCGTTTTTACTACGTGATGAAACAACTCCACTTTTTAAGGCCTCAATGAAAGCTGTTGAGTATGCTAAAAAGCATAATGTACCTGTAGTATTCGCCCTTGGGACGAGTTCCATTATTAAAGATAGAAATGAATTTTTTGTTAATTTTATAAAAAATGATGTAAATGTACTGGCCATGAATAGTGATGAGGCAAATGCGCTGATTGGACTTGATGACCCACTTCTTGCTGGAGAAAAAATTCTAGATTTATGCGATCTCGCACTAATCACACATGGTGATCGAGGACTTTATATCTGTGGACATGTCGATATAGAAAATAGACGTGAAACTAAGGATATGCTGCATTCAAAATCGATACCAGAATATAATCTTAATGAGTATTCTCGTGCACAACTTATCAAAGACTGTAAAAATCCATTAAAGATGTACACTCATATTAATCCGTTTCTAGGTGGACCAATTAAAATTGAAAATACAAATGGTGCCGGTGACGCGGCTCTTTCAGCTCTTTTACATGATATCAGTGCAAACTTTTATCATCGAATATCTGTTCCTAATTCAACAAAGCATACGGCTCGATATCTAACATATTCCTCGATCCATCAGATTAGTAAGTATGCTAATCGATGTAGTTATGAAGTCTTAAAGCAGAAGTCTCCAAGACTATCCAAAGGTCTACCAGTTCAAGAAGAGAATTTGGAAGATGGATATTGGTCCAAATAATAACTGATCCACTTCATTGGTGCTGATAATATATATAGGATGTAAATAATAGAGTAAGATTACAATATTTTCAGATTTTTATGATAGCTATTATTTCTTGTTGGCTTTATGAAATTGGGCAGTTATAAATTTTTTATCTTATAAGTTGTGGATATATAAAACATTTTTCGTCATATGAATTTGGTTTTGATAAGTTTTAACACCATTATAATGGGTCAGTTTTAGTTAGTTTAGCGGTGAACACATAGCGTGAATGTCGTTCCATTTTCATTGGACTCAACACTAAGATCTCCTTCGTGCTTTAGTGCGATATCCTTACATATCCCAAGCCCCATACCTGTCCCTACACCTTTTGGCTTAGTCGTAAAGAAGGGTTTAAAGATATTCTCAACGATTTCTTCAGGAATTCCTGGACCAGTGTCATTAACTTTAAAATATGTAAAATCCTCATCACTATCAATAATAAGTTTTACGATACGTTGGTCACATTCATAAAGGGCTTCGCATGCATTACCAATAAGGTTAATGAGAACCTGAATTATTTGTCCTTCGATACATTTGATTCGACTATTTTTGCTAAGTCGATTCTCAACAAGATAACTTACTCGATAGTCCATTATTTTAGGTTTTGCTAGAATGCTGACTTCAGCAATTATATTATCAACATTGCTATCAACACGCTTCTCATTTATATGATCACGTCCTAAGTTTTTCAGACTATCAATAATGACAGAAATTCGATCGGACATCTTCATGATCTTATCGGCCATCTCAAGAAGCTCGTCATCTTCTGGATTGATAGTTGATTTAAGATGGTCAGTGTAACCTTTAATAACAGTTAGAGGATTATTGATTTCATGAATAATTCCTGTCGCTAGTTCTCCAATGATACGCAATCTTTCATCCTGGCTTACCTTAAGCTGTAAATTCTTTTTTTCAGTTATATCAAAACCAATGACAACAGCTTCAGAATTATTCTTATATTTTTGAGCGATGATGAGATGGTATTTAGTTTCTCCACTGATATCTGTCGAGTATTCAATCTCATCATAGAATTTATCACCTTCAAAAAAACTCTTTATGAAGATATAGAATGGGTTACCTTCTCTTTGCATAAAGCCGACTTTCTTTTTTTGAAAGTCTTCAGCTTTAAAATTAAAAAGTTCTTCAAGCTCAGAATTAATAGAAATATATTCAAGATTTCGATTGATCCAACTGACGGTACAAGGCAGATTATTAATAAGTGAGTTTTTTCTCTTAATTTCATCTTCAAGCAAAGTATTCTTCACTTCCAATTCTTTTATTTTTTTTTCTAATTCTTCAATATTGCTCATTCTAATATTCTAGCGGAAATCATATCTATTTCAATGTGAATAAATTACTTTTTTTTAGGACTTGTGGGTTTTTCGTAATACTTCGTCCGATGACCATAAAGTCACTTCCATTCTTAAGGGCCTCTGTAGGTGTCATAATACGTTTTTGATCATCATTTGCATCACCTGTTAATCGAATCCCTGGTGTTACCTTTAGTAATTTTTGACTGAGTTTATCCTCAATTTCTATGGCCATACTTAGTTCATGTGGAGAGAGAACAATACCATCAATACCATTTTTAGCACCAAGTTCAACAAGGCTTGTAAATGCAGAAATGAGATTATTATGATAAATATTCTTACAGTCTTCTTCATCAAGTGACGTTAGGATTGATACACCAAGAATTTTTGTATTACTTAAATATTGATCGCGTGCTTTAATTGCATATTGAATCATCTGCGAACCACCCGTTAGGTGAATTGTCAGGAATTTCGGATTAAGTCCAGAGAGTGACTTAATAGCCTTAGCTACTGTCACAGGTATATCATGAAGTTTAAGATCTAAAAATATATCCTTATTATAACGAGTTTGAATTTTCTGAATAAATTCTTTTCCATACCGATTAAAGAGCTCAAGTCCGAGTTTGATGGTTTTTATATCATCACCATATTCATCTAGAAAGTTTACAATTTCATCTTTATCAAAATTATCAAGAGCGACAATGACCTGATCCATATCGTTAGATTCCCATTTCTTGTAAATTAACAGGCGTATAAGTATTTTGATGGTAGTGAGTAATACTTGAAAGAACCGATTTTATGTTTTCCACATGTGTAAAACATGGCACACCGTAAGAAATAGAGTTATTTCTGATATGTTCACCATCGGATTTAGATTTACCTGCTTGATCAGGTGTGTTTACAACACAAACAAGATCTTTTCTCTTTAGAACACTGAGCATTGATCTTCCGTCGAGATCTTCTCCAAGTTTTGATACTGCGATACAGTTAAATCCTTTATCTTGGATATATTTTGCTGTTGCGCCTGTCGCAAAAAATTCAAATTCTAAATCATCTAGGTCTTTTAAATAATCATCAATAATACTTTTATGCTTTGTCGATAAAGAAAAAAGTATAGAACCTTTACGTGATAGCTTTGGATAATTCCCAAGATAGCTTTTCATAATGGCCATGTTAAGATTATGATCAATTCCTAGTGTTTCACCAGTTGATCTCATTTTAGGACCTAAGATGATGCTATCATCAAGAAAACGGTCAAATGGAAATGTAGATTGTTTAACGATATAATATTCGTCTCCATCGTCACAATACTCTTTAATGCGCTCGCCTAAAAGTGCCCTTGTCGCATTGGCCGGAATGTTTATATCATAGGCCTTGCTAAGAAATGGAAGAGTTCGAGAGCCTCGGGGATTTGCCTCAATACAATAGACTCTATTGTTGGTGACCGCAAATTGAAAGTTAATAGGTCCAGTTATTTCTAGTTTGGCGGCCAAATCACTCGCAATTGATTTCATCTTTTGAATAATTTCCTTGGATGCAATTACAGGTGGACTTATCATTCCAGAATCACCAGAGTGAACACCTGCGTGTTCAATATGTTCACAGATTGTAAAAATTGTATTTCCATCCATGTCTCTAATAAGATCGACATCATATTCTATGGCGTCTTCGAGATATCTCTCAACTTGAAAAGTTGTCTTGTTGTCATGGAGAGTTTCCTTCATTTTTGTAGGTAGGTTTTGTATCTCATCATATGATTTGAAGATATACATACTTTCCCCACCAATGACGTAACTAGGTCTTATGATGACAGGATAGCCAATTTCTGTTATTGTATTTATTAAGTTTTTGAACCCATTTACTTCATAAGATGGGTTTAATTCAAGTTCACTTTCGCGAACAAGATTGTCAAAGCGATTGCGGTCTTCTACTGCATCGAGTACATCGAGACTTGGCCCATAAAAGTTAATATTGAAGAGGCTTTTCCTCGTTTCTGATTCTAGATGTTCTCTGATATTAATACCTGTCTGACCACTAAATGAAGTAATGACTCCTTGTGGTTTTTCAAATTCCAAAATATCAAAGAGGTCCTCAGAGAAGAGTGGGCTTAGATAGAGTCTGTCCGAACTATCATAATCTGTGCTAACCGTTTCAGGATTAGAATTAATCATAATACTCTTTCGATTTATCTCTTTTAAATGAAGACAGCTTTTAACACAGGAGTAATCAAACTCAATCCCCTGGCCTATTCGATTGGGGCCGGATCCCAGGATTGCAACACTATTGTCTTGATCAGTAAATGGTGTCGCATCATTTGTGTCAGTGTAAGTTGAATAAAAATATGGTGTCTTGGCTAAAAACTCTCCTGAACAAGTATCGACGGCCTTATAGACAGGCTTTACTCCTAATTCGTAGCGAGTCTTTAAAATGCTTTCGAGAGTATTTCCAGATAGTAGGGCCAAGTATTTATCGCTAAAGCCAAGCTTTTTATATTTTAGTAGTATTTCTTTTGTGTTTAAAGTCTTCGGGTTTGCTTTTAACTGCTTTTCATTTTGATAGAACTCATTTACCTGTTCAATAAACCAAGGTGTTATTGCAGATAGTTCAAAGAGTTCCTTGACAGTTTTTCCAATTCGTAGTCCTTCTAAAATAGTTAGGAGACAGAGCTCTTTTGGGCTCTTGAGTCTATGTTCTATATATTGCTCATTAAGAAAAGGTGTTGTTCTTAACTGATCGAGGCTTGGTATATGAAGGCCTTGTTCAGTTGCTCTTAGAGCCTTCATAAATGCTTCGTTGAAACTACCTCCTAGAGCAAGTACTTCACCAACAGATCTCATTTGAGGACCGAGAGTTTGAGACGATGATGGAAATTTATTAAATGGAAAGATTGGTATTTTTACAGCTACATAATCTAATGTTGGCTCAAAAGCAACTGGCGAAATTCTTGTGATATCATTGAGGATATCAAAGAGTGTAAGGCCGACAGCGAGTCCTGCAGAAATTTTTGCAATTGGATAGCCTGTTGCCTTTGATGCTAAAGCAGATGAGCGAGAAACCCTTGGGTTCATTTCAATGACAATAATATCATCTTCATCTTTTGGGTTTATAGCAAATTGTACATTTGCTCCCCCCGCAACCACATTCATATGTTTGGCAATCGTTAGCGACATTGTGCGAAGTTGTTGATAACAACGATCACTAATCGTTTGAGCAGGGGCAACGGTTATCGAATCTCCTGTATGTATTCCACATGGATCAACGTTTTCAATCGAGCATATGACAACGCCATTTCGATTCTTGTCAACCATAACTTCTAATTCTAGTTCTTTCCATCCAACGAGAGACTTTTCTAAGGTAATAGGATACTTAACATCTGTATTTGCTAGAACTTCTTCGAGCTCATCAAAACTATAGACAAGTGCAGCTCCTTTCCCGCCAAGGGCAAAGTCTCTTCTGATGATTAAAGGGAACTCAACCTTCGTTTTAACAAGCTCAATTGCATGATTGTAATCATTTGCCTTAAATCTCTTTCCAGATTTGTATCCAAGCTTTTTCATTTCAGTAGCAAATAGCTCTCGGTCTTCTGTTTTTTGTATCGTTTCTACATTTGCTCCAAGAAGCTTGACACCTTTGTTTGCAAGGTATTTCTCTTCCTCTAATTCAATACAAAGGTTAAGAGCTGTCTGACCACCCATTGTCGATAAGATCGCGTCGACTTTTTCTTTTTCAATTATTTTTTTTATGACATCTTTAGTGATTGGCTCAATATATGTTTTTGTACTCATATGTTTATCAGTCATGATAGTAGCTGGATTAGAGTTGAGAAGAACAACTTCAAATCCAAGCTCTTTAAGTGACTTTAGAGCTTGTGTACCTGAGTAATCAAATTCTGATGCTTGTCCAATTTTAATTGGACCTGAACCAATAAGTAGTATTTTTGATATTTCTGAATCTAAATGTCCTTGATGATAATCATTTATTTCATAGAGCTGTTCTTCATTGAATGTATCTGAATTTCCAGAGAGAAAGTTTTCAACTTCAGTAAAGAATATCGCAGCATCTTTTGGACCTGGATTAGATTCTGGGTGAAACTGCACACTACGAATACGGTTGTCAAAACTTCTCATTCCCTCTATTGAACGATCAAAAAGAGAGGTGTATTCAATGAAGAGTCCATATTTATCTTTTTGCTGAATAAAAGATTCTGTATTAATTGCGTATCCATGATTCTGAGAAGTGATTAATAACTCTTGATTGATGTGATCAAATACCGGATGGTTTGTTCCTCTTTGACCAAATGGTAATTTCAGCGTCTCCATTTCCATGGCCAGTCCTAAGAGCTGATGCCCAAGACAGATTCCGCGGATTGGATATTTTGAAGCGAGTAATTCTTTAACCACATTGATTTCTGATGTATACTTTTTTGGATCTCCAGGTCCATTTGATAGAAAGATAAGAGATGGGTCTAGATCAATAACCGTTTTTGCACTTGTATTATGAGGCATTCTAACAAGCGGTCTTTTCATATCTTTTAAGTATTGAACGATCGCCTCTTTACATCCATAATCCATTAGGACTATTGGGTTCTTACCTTCAATGATAACTTCAGGTTTTGCAATACTGACTTCTTCTATCTTGTTACATATAAGTGATGTATTTTCAAATTCTTGTGTACTCGGAGCTTCTTTTTCGAAATTTATTACACTTTTATGATTCTTGGATTTTGATGACAAATAGAGTGTTAACTCTCTGGTGTCAAGATCACTTATTAATGGTACATTTACATCGCGAAGAAACTTATTATATGAAAAATTTCTTGCAATTAGGCACGTTGCATGAACTTTATTTGATTGCCTAACATCTTCATTACTTTTGTAATTCCCAATATGTGAACTTGTGTAGATGATATGCTGTCCTAGAAATGACGGATCAGTAGCCGTTTCTTCATATCCAGACATGCCTGTTGTAAAAGCTGCTTCTCCCCATATACCTTTTGAAACAATAGGGTCGTTCTGAGGGCGATTTATTTTGGCTTTGAAGGTGGGTCCGTCTTGGAAGTGGATATAAACATCACTAAGATTTAGGTTATTCTTAAAACTCATTTCATCATGAATTTTCTGGTCCACTTACTTCTCCTGATAGGTCATTGTATATCGCACCGATATTGCGATCTTCATTATTAATCATGGCCTCAATAATTGCCATTCTCATATATACTGAATTTCTAACTTGATGATGGGCCATCCATAAGTTTGAGTCCACTAAAGTCTGAGAAACTTCAACACCTATATTTGCTGGTCCCGGATGAAAAAGTGGTAGTAGCTTTCCATACTCTTTCAGTTTTTCGTGACTGACTCCCCATAGCTCATGGTAGTATGAACTTGTATCATTATCGCTGGCATGTCTTTCAGTTTGAATTCTTAAAAGATAAAGAGCATCTGAAATTTCAACAGCTTTTTCGAGGCTTTCTATAATCTCTACACCTTCTGGTAGCTTTTTAGGCATAAAGAGCTCAGGTCCTGTAAGCTTAATTTCATATCCATACTGTGGTAGTAAGTCCAAGAGTGAATGTGTCACTCTTGAGTGGCGACAATCTCCACATATTGTAATAACTTTTTTATTTATACACGTAGGGTAGTTTTCAAAATATTCATTGAGCGTGAATAATTCAAGAACGGCCTGGGTTGGATGT